>NZ_JBSGBF010000016.1:0-103163 GCF_053601115.1 Streptomyces sp. NPDC004788 | reverse complement strand
GGCCGCGGAGCAGCGCGCTCCGCGGCCGTCCGCCGTGGCGGAGGAACGATCAGGCGGCCGGCGGCGGCGTCGGGCCGCTCGGGCCCTCGTTCTTGTGGGCGAGCCGCTCGATGGCCTCCTTGGCCTTCCCGGTGCCGGACTCGATCTTGGTGCTGTACTTGCCCTTGGTCTTCTCGTCGACCACCCGGGCGGCCTTCTCCAGGCCGTGCTCCACCTTGCCGCCGTGCTCCTTGGCGAGGTCGGAGACCTTGGCCTTGGCGGGGCCGAGCTTGGCCTTCAGCGAATCCATGAGACCCATTCGGTCACCAATCCCTCCGCCGGACCCTGCCGGGTCCGTGTTCCGTGCCTACGGTCGGGCGCCCTCGCCGGCCGGCTCGTTGTCGGCGGCCTCCTCGGCCGACTGCTGCTTGGGGATCTCGACGGGTTCGGCCACCGCGTCGGCCACCGCGTCGGCGACCTCACGGACCTCGACTCCCTCACGGACCTCGACGCCCTCACGGGCCCCGGTGACCTCGGGGGCCTCCTCAGCCGCGCCGACGGCGTTCTCCGGCGCCTCGACCGTCACCGCCTCGGTCGCCACCTCGTCCTTGCTCTTCCGGCGAAACAGCGCAAAAACTCCCATAACTGCTCCCTAGCGTACTCAGGGTCGTCATTCCGCAACAGGCAACGAAGCCGGATGAGGGCCGTCACGTAGCTCATTCGGGGACGCGCCGGGAGGTTTGGGAGACTGGGCACGTGAGAAGTGCAGCTCCCGCACCGCGGGTCATCGCCGTCGTCGGTCCCACCGCGGCCGGAAAGTCCGATCTGGGCGTCTTCCTCGCCCAGCAGCTCGGCGGCGAGGTCGTCAACGCCGACTCCATGCAGCTCTACCGGGGGATGGACATCGGCACCGCCAAACTGACGATGGAGGAACGCGGCGGCGTCCCGCACCACCTCCTCGACATCTGGGAGGTGACCGAGGCCGCCAGCGTCGCCGAGTACCAGCGGCTCGCCCGCGCCGAGATCGACCGGCTGCTCGCCGAGGGCCGCACCCCGATCCTGGTGGGCGGCTCCGGCCTGTACGTGCGCGGGGCCATCGACGTCCTCGACTTCCCCGGCACCGACCCGGAGGTCCGGGCCCGGCTGGAGGCCGAGCTGGAGGAGCGCGGCTCCGGCGTGCTGCACGCCCGCCTGGCGGCCGCCGACCCCGAGGCCGCCCGCGCGATCCTGCCCAGCAACGGCCGGCGCATCGTGCGCGCCCTGGAGGTCATCGAGATCACCGGCAAGCCGTTCACCGCCAACCTCCCGGGCCACGACTCCGTCTACGACACCGTGCAGATCGGCGTCGACGTCGCCCGCCCCGAGCTCGACGAGCGCATCGCCACCCGGGTCGACCGCATGTGGGAGGCCGGGCTCGTCGACGAGGTCCGCGCCCTGGAGGCGCGCGGCCTGCGCGAGGGGCGCACGGCCGCCCGCGCGCTCGGCTACCAGCAGGTGCTCGCGGCGCTCGCGGGGGAGTGCACCGACGACGAGGCCCGCGCCGAGACCGTGCGCGCCACCAAGCGCTTCGCCCGCCGCCAGGACTCGTGGTTCCGCCGCGACCCCCGGGTGCACTGGCTCAGCGGCGCCGCCGCGGACCGCGGGGAACTCCCGCGACAGGCGCTGACGTTGGTCGAACGAGCGGTTACAGCCTGATCACGTGATGGCATCGGGACGTCATGCCCGTCATTCGGAGGGGCAGGGGCGTGCCATCATCGAGCATCGTCGAACGACCAAGTGGAATCCGAGTGGGGAGGGCGCGTGGCGATGGAGGCCGGCCCTCGAGACACGGAAGAGCAGGCCGCCGTCCGGGGTGAAGTCCCCGGTACGGCGCCCGGTCTGACGCCGGACGGCCCCGACCAGGCCGAGGGCAGCGCCGTCGAGGTGGACCCGGCCGAGGTCGAGGTGGAACTGCGCCCGCAGCGCCGCCTGCGGATCTGGCAGCTCGCCCCGATCGTCGCGCTCGCCGCCGTCGGCTCGCTGATGTTCGCCTTCCCGCTCGCCTTCGGCTCGGGCGACGGCGGCGCCGTCGTCGCCATGCTCGGCCTGCTGATCAGCTCCTGCGCGGCAGGCTGGGGCATGATGGCCGCCCGCCGCGTCGGCCACACCTGGCCGGGCCTCCCCGCCCGCGGCTCCACGGAGCGCCCCGACTGGCGCGCGCTCGCCCTGTACGTGTCGCTGAGCGCCCTCCTGGTCGCGCTGGCGGTCTGGCGCGTGGCACGACTGCGCTGAGCGCCGTACGGCTCCCGCCATGTGGGACCCCGTACCGTTCCGTGGACCGTCGCGACCTCTGTCACACCCGGCACGTAGAGTTGACTCCGTGACCAGCGCGCAGACCTCGCCCCACTCCTTCCCGGCGCCCCTCGGCTTCCTGAAGGGGCACGGCACCGAGAACGACTTCGTGATCGTCCCCGACGCCGACAACGACGTGGACCTGCCTCCGGCCCTCGTCGCCCGGCTCTGCGACCGGCGGGCCGGCATCGGGGGCGACGGCGTGCTGCACGTGGTGCGCAGCGCCGCTCACCCGGACGCGCGGCACCTGGCCGACGAGGCCGAGTGGTTCATGGACTACCGGAACGCGGACGGCTCGGTCGCCGAGATGTGCGGCAACGGGGTGCGGGTCTTCGCCCGCTATCTGGAGCACGCCGGGCACGTCACCGCCGGCGAGGTGGCCGTCGCCACCCGCGGCGGGGTCAAGCGGGTCCACCTCGACAAGGACGGCTCCGTGACCGTCCGCATGGGTCGCGCCGTGCTCCCGGAGGACGGCGTCACCGTCACCGTCGACGGCCGCAGCTGGCCCGCCCGCAACGTCAACATGGGCAACCCGCACGCGGTCGCCTTCGTCGAGGACCTCGCCCACGCGGGCAACCTGTACGACGAGCCGCCGTACGAGCCGGCCGCGGTCTACCCGGACGGCGTCAACATCGAGTTCGTCGCGGACCGCGGCCCCCGGCACGTCGCCATGCGCGTGCACGAGCGCGGCGCCGCCGAGACCCGCTCCTGCGGCACGGGCGCCTGCGCCGTCGCCGTGGCCACCGCCCGCCGGGACGGCGCCGACCCGGCCGTGTCCGGCGTCCCCGTCACGTACACCGTGGACGTGCTCGGCGGCACGCTCGTGATCACCGAGCACCCCGACGGCGAGATCGAGATGACCGGCCCCGCGGTCATCGTCGGCGAGGGCACCGTCGACCCGTCCTGGCTCACCGACCACGCCTGAGCACCGAACGCCTCCGGGGGTCCCTGAGGCTGTCCGGAGGCACCGGAATCGAAACTGTCAACGACGGATTCGTCCCTCGAATGGGTGATCCCGTTCACGCTCGGCGAGAGCGGGACTGCGCCACGTGGTGGGGTCGGTAGCATCAAGCACCGGCCCACCGGGCACGCCTGCCCGGCTCTCCGCCGGTCGACGCCGCCGGAGGTGCCCCATGAGCGCAGAGGCCACCAACCCCGTGAGCGAGGCCGGGTCCGCCACCGGATCCGACGCTCCCGGCCGCAGACGAGGCCGCCCCAGGATCGATCTGCGCAGGCTCGGCCGCGCCGCCCTGCTCGGCGCGACCGCCGGGCCCGCCATGCGCGACCGGCTGCCGGACGCCATCGGGCACGTCGCCGAGGCCCACCGCGCCCACCACCCCGACGCCGACCTGGCCGTGCTCCGCCGGGCCTACGTGCTCGCCGAGTCGTCCCACCGCGGCCAGATGCGCAAGAGCGGCGAGCCGTACATCACCCACCCGCTCGCGGTCACCCTGATCCTCGCCGAACTCGGCGCCGAGACCACCACGTTGACCGCCTCCCTGCTCCACGACACCGTCGAGGACACCGAGGTGACGCTCGACCAGGTGCGCCGCGAGTTCGGCGACGAGGTCGCCTATCTCGTCGACGGCGTCACCAAACTGGAGAAGGTCGACTACGGCGCCGCCGCCGAGCCCGAGACCTTCCGCAAGATGCTCGTCGCCACCGGCAACGACGTCCGCGTCATGTCGATCAAACTCGCCGACCGGCTGCACAACATGCGCACCCTCGGCGTGATGCGCCCCGAGAAACAGGTCCGCATCGCCAAGGTCACCCGGGACGTCCTCATCCCGCTCGCCGAACGTCTCGGCGTCCAGGCCCTCAAGACCGAGCTGGAGGACCTCGTCTTCGCGATCCTCCACCCCGAGGAGTACGAGGCCACCAGGGCGCTCATCGCGCGCAACCCCGGCGCCTGCGACGCCCTCGCCGGCATCGCCGAACAGGTCTCCGCCGTGCTGCGCGAGGCCGGCATCACCGCCGAAGTCCTCGTCCGGCCCCGGCACTTCGTCTCCGTCCACCGGGTCCGGCTCAAGCGCGGCGAACTGCGCGGCCCCGACTTCGGCCGGCTGCTCGTCCTGGTCGGCGAGGACGCCGACTGCTACGCGGTCCTCGGCGAACTGCACACCTGCTTCACCCCGGTGGTCTCCGAGTTCAAGGACTTCATCGCCGCGCCCAAGTTCAACCTCTACCAGTCGCTGCACACCGCCGTCGCCGCCCCCGACGGCGCCGTCGCCGAGGTCCTCATCCGCACCCACCGGATGCACAAGGTCGCCGAGGCCGGCGTGGTCGCCCTCGGCAACCCGTACGCGGCCCCGGACGGCACCGAGAGCCCGGCCGCCGGCACGGCCGCGGCGGACGACGGCGAGCGGGTCGACCCCACCCGGCCCGGCTGGCTCTCCCGGCTGCTCGACTGGCAGGAGTCCACCCCCGACCCCGACACCTTCTGGACCTCCCTGCGTGCCGACCTCGCCCAGGACCAGGAGATCACCGTCTTCCGCGTCGACGCCCCCGGCGCGATCAGCCTGCCCGCCGGCGCCACCTGTGTCGACGCCGCCTACGCCGAGCACGGCGAGGCCGCCCACAGCTGTCTCGGGGCGCGGGTCAACGGCCGGCTCGCGCCGCTCAGCACCGTGCTCCACGACGGCGACACCGTGCAGCTGCTGCTCGCCCAGGACTCCTCCTCCGGGCCCTCCCCGCAGTGGCTCGACCACGCCCGCACCCCGGCCGCCCGGATCGCCATCACCGGCTGGCTCCAGGCCCACCCCGAGGCCGCCAAGCCCCCCGCCGCCGCACCCCGGCCGCCCGTCAGCGTCACCGCCGACCGCCGCTCCGGCGCCAAGCTCCACACCGAACTCCCCGAAGCGCCCTTCGTGCGGCCCGCGGGCTGCTGCACCCCCGTGCCCAACGACGCCATCACCGGCTTCGTCGTCCGCGGCGGCACCGTCACCGCCCACCGCACCGGCTGCGCCACCGCCGCCACCATGCGGCGGCTCGGCCGCGAACCCGTCACGGTCCACTGGGGCGACACAGCCGAATGCCGCGTCACCCTCCGCGCCGAGTCCTTCGGCCGCCCCGGCCTCCTCGCCGACCTCACCGAGGCCATCGCCGCCGAGGGCGCCGCCGTCGTCTCCGCCACCGTCGAACCCCCGAGCGAGCAGCGGGTCCGGCACACCTACACCCTCCAACTCCCGGACGCCGCCGGGCTGCCCGCGCTGATGAAGGCGATGCGGGACGTGCCGGGCGTGTACGACGTGAGCCGGGCGCGGCAGGCGCCACCCCCGCGAAGCTGACCCCTTCGGGTGGCCGGTGTGCGCGCCGCCCCGGCCCGGCGGCCCCGCCCTGGTAGCCGTAACCCATGCCGCACCCCTCCCGCCCCTCACGGCCCTCCCGGTCGCCCCGCGCGCGCGTGCTGCGCTCCGCCGTCCTCGTCGCCCTCTCCGCCGGGCTCGTCGCCGCCGCCCTGCCCGCACCGCCGCCCCTGGGCATCGGCGACCCGCTCTTCCCGCACCTGGGCAACCCCGGCTACGACGTCCTGTCGTACGACATCGACCTCACCTACCCGGGCCGCAACACCGAGCCGCTCGCCGGCGTGACCCACGTCCAGGCCCTGGCCACCGCCGACCTGGAGCGGATCAACCTCGACTTCACCCACGGCAAGGTCTCCAAGGTCACCGTCGACGGCGAGCCGGCCGCGTACACCACCAGCGACGAGGACCTGGTGATCACCCCGGCCGAGCCCGTCGAGCGGGGCGACACGCTCGACATCACGGTCACCCACACCAGCGACCCGGCCGGGCCGGCCGACTCCGGCGGCTGGGTGCGCACCGGCGACGGCCTCGCCATGGCCAACCAGGCCGACGCCGGCCACCGGGTGTTCCCGTCCAACGACCACCCGGCCGACAAGGCGTACTTCACCTTCCGGATCACCGCCCCCGACCGCCTCACCGTCGTCGCCAACGGCCTGCCCGCCGGCCGCGAGCAGCACGACGGCGGCACCACCACGTGGACGTACAGGACCGTCCACCCGATGGCCACCGAACTCGCCCAGGTCTCCATCGGCGACTCGGCCGTCGTGCGCCGGGAGGGCCCGCACGGCCTGCCCGTGAGGGACGTCGTGCGCACCGCCGACCGGGAGGCGATGGAGCCCTGGCTGCGCCGCACGCCCGGCCACCTGGAGTGGATGGAGAGCCGCGTCGGCCCGTACCCCTTCGAGACCTACGGGATCCTCGTCGCCGACGCCGACACCGGCTTCGAGCTGGAGACCCAGACGCTCTCGCTCTTCGAGCGTGGCCTCTTCACCGAGACCGGCTATCCCACCTGGTACGTCGACTCGATCCTCGTCCACGAGCTGTCCCACCAGTGGTTCGGCGACAGCGTCTCGCCGCGCGCCTGGTCCGACCTGTGGCTGAACGAGGGGCACGCCACCTGGTACGAGGCGACGTACGCGGAGGAGCACGGCGGGCCGACCCTGGAGAAGCGCATGAAGGCCGCGTACGGGGCCTCCGACCAGTGGCGCCAGGACGGCGGGCCGCCCGCCGCGCCGAAGCCGCCGGAGCCCGGCGAGAAGATCAGCCTGTTCCGGCCGGTGGTCTACGACGGCGCCGCGCTCGCGCTCTACGCCCTGCGCCACGAGATCGGCGACGACGCCTTCGGGCGGCTTGAGCGCCGCTGGGTGGCCGAGCACCGGGACGGCACGGCGACCACCGCCGACTTCGTCGCCCTGGCGAGCGAGGTCTCCGGGCACGACCAGAGGGCGTTCCTGCACGACTGGCTGTACGCGGCGAAGACCCCGCCCATGCCCGGCCACCCCGACTGGACGAGCCGGGCCCTGCGGTGAAACCCGCGTGACGGGGCGTGCCCGGCCGTGTCACCATCATCAGGTCGGCGGCGCGGCCGGACCCCGGGAATTCTTTTCCGGTGTCACGCGTTGTGATCGGCGTAAAGGATTTCTCTTCGACGTTAAGGATCAAATGACCTCCTCTTCATCCCCTTCCCAGGACGCGCAGAGCTTCGCGGACACCCGCCGCACCGAGAGCCTTCGGGCCGATGCCCTGATGGAAGAGGACGTCGCCTGGAGCCACGAGATCGACGGAGAGCGGGACGGCGACCAGTTCGACCGCTCCGAGCGCGCGGCCCTGCGCCGTGTCGTGGGCCTCTCCACCGAGCTCGAGGACGTCACCGAGGTCGAGTACCGCCAGCTGCGCCTGGAGCGCGTCGTGCTGGTCGGTGTGTGGACCTCGGGGACGGTGCAGGACGCGGAGAACTCGCTCGCCGAGCTCGCGGCCCTCGCCGAGACGGCGGGCGCTCTGGTGCTCGACGGCGTGATCCAGCGCCGCGACAAGCCGGACCCGGCCACCTTCATCGGTTCGGGCAAGGCGCAGGAGCTGCGGGACATCGTGCTCGAGACCGGCGCCGACACCGTCGTCTGCGACGGTGAGCTCAGCCCCGGCCAGCTCATCGCCCTCGAGGACGTCGTCAAGGTCAAGGTGGTCGACCGGACCGCCCTGATCCTCGACATCTTCGCCCAGCACGCCAAGTCCCGAGAGGGTAAGGCCCAGGTCGCCCTCGCGCAGATGCAGTACATGCTGCCGCGCCTGCGCGGCTGGGGTCAGTCGCTCTCCCGGCAGATGGGTGGCGGCGGCGGTGGCGGCATGGCCACCCGTGGTCCCGGTGAGACCAAGATCGAGACGGACCGGCGCCGGATCCGCGAGAAGATGGCGAAGATGCGCCGTGAGATCGCGGAGATGAAGACCGGCCGCGACATCAAGCGGCAGGAGCGGCGCCGCCACAAGGTGCCGTCGGTCGCCATCGCCGGATACACCAACGCCGGCAAGTCGTCCCTGCTCAACCGCCTCACGGGCGCGGGCGTGCTGGTGGAGAACGCCCTGTTCGCCACCCTCGACCCGACCGTCCGGCGGGCCGAGACGCCCTCCGGCCGGCTCTACACGCTGGCGGACACGGTCGGCTTCGTCCGGCACCTGCCCCACCACCTGGTCGAGGCGTTCCGCTCCACCATGGAGGAGGTCGCCGACGCCGACCTGATCCTGCACGTGGTGGACGGCTCGCACCCGGCTCCGGAGGAGCAGCTGGCGGCGGTGCGCGAGGTGTTCCGCGAGGTCGGCGCGCTGGACGTGCCGGAGATCGTCATCATCAACAAGGCGGACGCGGCCGACCCGCTGGTGCTCCAGCGGCTGCTGCGGATCGAGAAGCACTCGCTCGCCGTCTCCGCCCGCTCGGGCGAGGGCATCGAGCAGCTGCTCGGCCTGATCGACGCCGAGCTGCCGCGGCCGAAGGTCGAGATCGAGGTCCTCGTGCCGTACACGCAGGGCGGTCTCGTCTCGCGGGCGCACGCCGAGGGCGAGGTGATCTCCGAGGAGCACACCCCGGAGGGCACCCTGCTCAAGGCGCGGGTGCACGAGGAACTGGCGGCGCTCCTCGCGCCGTACGTCCCCGCCGCGCACTGACACGCACACAGGCAGTGAAAAGGGCGCCGGCCGCCTCCCGCGAGGGAGACGGCCGGCGCCTTCGTTCTGTTCCCGGGCGATCAGTGGGCGAACTTCTTGCTGATCATGTCGTGGGCCGCCTTCGCGCCCTGCCCCAGCTGCGGTCCGGCCAGCCAGCCGCGGCTCCCGGCCGGGCCGATCGAGGTGTTGGACACCAGCGCCGTCTTGCCGTTCGGCATCACGTGGAACCAGCCGCCGCCGGACGAGCCACCGGTCATGGTGCAGCCGATCCGGTACATGGTCGGCGTCACCGGAGCCGTGGTGAGGCGGGTCGGACGGTCAAGGCACTTGTGCATGATCATGCCGTTGTACGGGGGCGCCGCCGGGTAGCCCCAGGCGCCGACCGTGCCGGCCTGCGCGGGCGAAGGGGCGGAGAAGTCGACGGGCAGCGCCGCACCCACCGTCTCCTCGAGCGACTTGTGGCCCTGCGCCGGCTGGACGTGCAGGATGGCGTAGTCGTACGGCCACGCCTGGTTGGTGCCGCCGCTCTGGATCCACTGGCCGGAGGTCACGGCCCAGTCGGCCCAGTACTGGCCGTACGGGTAGACCTGGTACGGCTGCGCGTTCTGCAGCTGCGCCGGGGACTTGCCGAGGTCGTTGAAGGCCGGGACGAACATGATGTTGCGGTACCAGCCGCCGCGCTTGCCGGCGTGCACGCAGTGGCCGGCCGTCCACACCAGGTTGGACTTGCCGGGCCGGCGCGGGTCCTTCACGATCGTGCCGGAGCAGACCATGGAGCCCTCGGGCGAGTCGAAGAAGATCTTGCCGACCGGGGCCGCGTAGCGGTGGTACGGGGTCTTCTCACGCTGCGCGGTCACCGGGCGCGGCGTGGGGTCGGTGCCGCCGCTCGTCGCCTGCGCGGTGATCGTCGGGTCGGGGCTCTTGGCGGACTGCATCCGCGTCGGGTTCCACAGGCCGTCGATGACCGGGTTGACGAAGTCGTCGGCCTCGCGGAGCCAGGTCTCCTTGTCCCAGTTCTTCCACTCGCCCTTCTTCCACTTGTCGACGTCGACGCCGTGCTTCTTCAGCTTGTCGGCGACGCCCTTGGCGAGGTCGGACGGGGAGTCGGAGCCGGATCCGGAGTCGCCGGCGGCGGCGGAGCTGCCGGCCGCGGGCTTGTCGGCGGGCTTGTCGGACGCCGGGGTCTCGGTGGGGCCGCAGGCGGTGGCGGTCAGCGCGAGCGCCGCCGCCAGGGCCGTGAGGGCCGGCAGGAGTCGTATGGAGCGCATGAGTGTGGTGTCCCCCTGGGATTTCTTCGCGCTGGGATTCGTTCGCGCGTCCGGCCGGCCCGGACACGGCCGCCACGGAGGGCCGCCGTCGGGTGCATTGCCATGGACGCGTCACTAGCGGTTGCACAGTATGCCGGTAACGACCGGGCGCGGCTCCGCAGGGGTGCCCCGCCCGGCACGTCGCCGGCAGGCCATCGGCCCTACTGGTTCGCGTACTTCTTGCTCATGCCGTCGTAGAGCGCCTTCGCCTCGGCGCCCAGCCGCGGGCCGGCCAGCCAGCCCGCCGTCACCGGGCCGATCGAGGTGTTCGACACCAGCGCCGGCTTGCCGTCCTGGCCCGTGGCCACCCAGCCGCCGCCGGACGAACCGCCGGTCATGGTGCAGCCGATCCGGTACATCGTCGGCTGCTCCGTCTTCACCGACAGCCGGCCCGGCTTGTCCGTGCACTGGTACATCAGCTGCCCGTCGAAGGGCTTGGCCGCCGGGAAGCCCGTCGCCGTCATGTTCGCGATCTTCGGCACGGCCGGGGCGTTGAACTCGACCGGAAGCGCCGAACCGACCGTCTCCTCCAGGGACTTGCCCGTGCCGCCCTTCTCCGGAGTCACGTGCAGCACCGCGAAGTCGTACGGCGCGCCCTGGCCGCCGGTCTGGCCGCCCTGGTCGATCCACTGCTGCGAGGTCTGCGCCCAGTCGCTCCACCACACGCCGAGCGGAGCGATCTCGTCACGGGTCGCCTGCTCCAGGGCGGAGGTCGACTTGGCGTTGTTGTTGTACGAGGGGACGAAGGCGATGTTCCGGTACCAGCCGCCCTTCTTGCCGGCGTGCACGCAGTGGCCGGCCGTCCAGACCAGGTTCGACTTGCCCGGGTGCGCCGGGTCCTGGACGACCGTCGCCGAGCAGACCATCGAGCCCTCGGGGCTGTCGAAGAAGACCTTGCCGGAGGCGGGCGCGTTCTCGTGGTACGGCGCCTGCACGGCCTTCGCCTTCACCGGAGCCGGCGTCGGGTCCGTCACGCCCTTGTCACCGGAGATGTCCTCCGGGTCCACCGGCTTGTCCGGACGCTGGGCGTCCCGCATCCGGTCCTTGTCCCAGAGGCCCTCGATGATCGGGTTGACGTAATCCTTGGCCTCACGCAGCCACTTGTCCCTGTCCCAGTTCTTCCACTCGCCGCCCCGCCACTTGTCCATGTCGATCCCGTGCTCCTTCAGACGCTTCTTCAGGTCGTCCGGAATGTGGATCTTGCCGTCCGGGGACGGGGTCGCGGAGACGCTGGGCTGCTCACCCCCCGCGTTGTCGTCGGTCGGGCCGCAGGCAGTCGCCGTCAGCGTCAGCGCCGCGACGGCGGAAGCCGCTGCCAGCAGCGGACGAATCGATCGCATCTCGTGATCCCCCTGGGACTACGTCAACTTGTGCATCAGTGAACGGCGGAGGCACGCGGGGCCCACGCCATGTGAAGCCCCCACTATGCCGGTGCCGGACGAGACGGTACGACCCAGGTCCGCGGTTCCCGTCCCCCGGCGGCCGTTGCCATGCCGTGATCCCGCACCCGGCAAGGATCTTGGCCCGCGCCCGTGATCCCCGGCAGGCCCCGTCGTTGGTACGTACGGGGGACGCAACGGAAGCCGTCAGGACGCCCGTCGGGGCGCGCCTGCAACGTACCGATGTGCAACGCAACCGTTACAGCGGGAGGACACCGAGCCGTGGCCGTGACCGAACCAGCTCCGGCCGTACCGCCGGGCGCGCGGAGGCGTGAGGAGCACCGCGTGGCCGGCGAAGGGGGCGCGCACGAGGGCATCCTGCGGCGCCAGGCGCAGCGCGAGTCCGCCGCGCGCACCTACGCGCGCTCGCTGCCGATCGTCCCCGTCCGGGCCCGGGGACTCACCATCGAGGGCGCGGACGGGCGCCGTTACCTGGACTGCCTGTCCGGCGCCGGCACCCTGGCGCTCGGACACAACCACCCCGTCGTCCTCGAAGCCATCCGCAAGGTCCTCGACTCCGGCGCACCGCTCCACGTCCTGGACCTCGCCACCCCGGTCAAGGACGCCTTCATCACCGAGCTGTTCGCCACCCTGCCCGGCAAGCTCGCCGACGACGCCCGCATCCAGTTCTGCGGCCCGGCCGGCACCGACGCCGTCGAGGCCGCCCTCAAACTCGTCCGCACCGCGACCGGCCGCCGCGGCGTGCTCGCCTTCAGCGGCGCCTACCACGGCATGACCGCGGGCGCCCTCGACGCCTCCGGCGGCGCCGGCGACGTCCGCGTCGCCCGGCTGCCCTATCCCCGGGACTACCGCTGCCCGTTCGGCGTCGGCGGCGAGCGCGGCGCCGAACTCGCCGCCCGCTGGACCGAGGACGTCCTCGACGACCCCAAGAGCGGGGTCCCCACCCCCGCCGGGATGATCCTCGAACCCGTCCAGGGCGAAGGCGGCGTCATCCCCGCCCCGGACAGCTGGCTGCGCCGCATGCGCGCGCTCACCGAGGCCCGCGGCATCCCGCTGATCGCCGACGAGGTGCAGACCGGCGTCGGCCGCACCGGCGCCTTCTGGGCCGTCGAGCACAGCGGCGTCGTCCCCGACGTGATGGTCCTGTCCAAGGCCATCGGCGGCTCCCTGCCGCTCGCCGTCGTCGTCTACCGCAGCGAACTCGACGCCTGGGAGCCCGGCGCCCACGCCGGCACCTTCCGCGGCAACCAGCTCGCCATGGCCGCGGGCGCCGCCACCCTCGCGTACGTACGGGAGAACGGGCTCGCCGAGCGGGCCGGCGTCCTCGGCGCCCGCATGCTCGGCCGGCTCCAGGACCTCGCCGCCGCCCACCCCTGCGTCGGCGACGTGCGCGGCCGCGGCCTGATGATCGGCGTCGAACTCGTCGACCCGGAGGGCGCCGGCCAGGGCGACCCGGCCCCGCCGCCCGACCCCGAGCTGGCGACCGCCGTCCAGCGCCAGTGCCTCGACCGCGGCCTCATCGTCGAACTCGGCGGCAGGCACAACGCGGTGGTCCGCCTGCTGCCCCCGCTCACCCTCACCGACGAGCAGGCGGCCGCCGTCCTCGACCGCTTCGCCGACGCCCTGGCCGCCGCCGAACGGACCCACCGCACCCGGCCGCCCCGCTGAACCCCCGACCCGGCCCCCCACCCGGACCCCGACCGGCCCCTTCCCCCCTCCCAAGGAAGCCCCCGTGAACCCCACCCCCGCCCCCACCGCCGAGACCTTCGGAACCGCCGTCGAGCCCACCGTCCCCCGGCAGTACGAGCCCCGCGCCCTCGACCCGCTGGACGACCCGGACCCGGCGCGCGCCGCCGACGCCGCCGCCGTCGAGAACCTGCTGCGCTGCTGGGTACGGGAGAAGAACCTCCCGGCCCCGGACGGCACCACCCTGCGCGTCCCGCTCGACGCCGGCGGCACCGCCCTCCTCGTGCCCGTCCGCCACTGGTCCCGCACCGGCTGGCACCGCTTCGGCGCCCCCGCCCTCGAAGGGCTCCCGGCCACCGCCCCGCCGGTCGACGCCGTCACCCTCGCCGCCCTGCTCAGCCGCGAGACCGGCGGCTCGGGCGGCGCCGAGGGCACCGAACTCGTCGGCCGGGTCGCCGACTCCGCCCGCCGCACCGCCGACTTCATCGCCGCCCGCCGGCGCGACCCGCGGCCCCGCCCCGACGCCGACCTCTTCCTCACCGCCGAACAGTCCCTGCTGCTCGGCCACCCCCTGCACCCCACCCCCAAGAGCCGCGAGGGCATCTCCGAGTCCGAAGCCCGGCTCTACTCACCCGAGTTGCACGGCTCCTTCCCGCTGCACTGGATGGCCGTCGACGCCACCGTCCTCGCCACCGACTCGGCCTGGACCGAACAGGGCCGCCCCGTCGCCGCGGCCCAGCTCACCGCCGGACTCGCCGAGGGCCTCGCGCTCCCCGCCGGCACCGCCGCCCTGCCCCTGCACCCCTGGCAGGCCCGCGAGCTGCGGCACCGCCCCGCCGTCGCCGCCCTCCTCGACGCCGGGCTCCTCCACGACCTCGGCCCGTACGGCGGCCACTGGCACCCGACCTCCTCCGTGCGCACCGTGCACCGCCCCGGTGCCCGGGCCATGCTCAAGCTCTCCCTGGGCCTGCGGATCACCAACTCCCGCCGCGAGAACCTGCGCAAGGAACTCCACCGCGGTGTCGAGGTGCACCGGCTGCTCCGCACCGGCCTCGTCGACCAGTGGCAGGCCGCCCACCCGGGCTTCGACATCGTCCGCGACCCCGCCTGGCTCGCCGTCGACACCCCCGACGGCGCGCCCGTGCCCGGCCTCGACGTCATGATCCGGCACAACCCCTTCACCGCCGGCGACGACGCCGTCTGCCTCGCCGCGCTCACCGCCCCGCGCCCCTGGCCCGGCTCGACCCGGATGCGCTCCCGGCTCGCCGAGATCGTGCTGCGGCTCGCCGCCCGCACCGGCCGCCCCGCCACGGCCGTCGCCGCCGAGTGGTTCCTGCGCTACCTCGACCTGGTCGTCCGCCCGGTCCTGTGGCTCGACGGCCAGGCCGGCATCGCCCTGGAGGCCCACCAGCAGAACACCCTGGTGCTGCTCGACCCCGACGGCTGGCCCGCCGGCGGCCGCTACCGCGACAACCAGGGCTACTACTTCCGCGAGTCCCGCCGCGAGGAGCTGGCGAACCGCCTGCCCGGCATCGGCTCCGTCAGCGACACCTTCGTCTCCGACCAGGTCACCGACGAGCGCTTCGCCTACTACCTCGGCATCAACAACGTGTTCGGCCTGATCGGCGCCTTCGGCTCCCAGCAGCTCGCCGACGAGCGCGTCCTGCTCGCCGCCCTGCGCAGCTTCCTCACCGGCGCGACCGAGCTCGGCTCCCCGCTGCCGCACCGGCTCCTGGAGGCCACGACCCTGCGCTGCAAGGCCAATCTGCTCACCCGGCTGCACGGCCTCGACGAGCTCGTCGGCCCGGTCGACACCCAGTCCGTGTACGTCACCATCACCAACCCCCTGCGCGGCTGAACCCACGCCCACCGCGCACTCCCCGTCCCCTGTCCCCGTCCACCCACCGAGAGGAGCGCACCCCCCGTGCCTCCCACCGAAGCCCACCCGGCGCGCCCCGGCGCCGGCACCTACGCCGATACGGGTGCCCGCGCCGGTGCCGGCACCCATGCCGATACGGGTGCCCGCCCCGGCGCCGCCGCGCACACCGGTACGGGTGCCGATGCTGACACGCACACCGATACGGGTGCCCGCCCCGGCGCCGCCGCGCACACCGGTACGGGTGCCCGCCCCGGCGCCGACCTGGCCGCCGACGACACCCTGGACCTCCACCTGCCCGCCGACTTCCTCGCCCTCCTCGCCGCCGGTGAGCGGCCCCCGAGCGGCCCCGCCGACAGCGGCGACCTCCTCGACGAGCTCGCCGAATGGGCGCCCGCCGACACCCCGGCCGGCCGTTTCCGGCTCGAACCCGTCCGGCTCGACCGCGACCTGCCGCTCGTCGCCCGCTGGATGAACGACCCCGCCGTCGCCGCCTTCTGGGAACTCGAAGGCCCCGACAGCGTCACCGCCGACCACATCCGGGCCCAGCTCGACGGCGACGGCCGCAGCGTGCCCTGCCTCGGCGTCCTCGACGGCACCCCCATGAGCTACTTCGAGATCTACCGCGCCGACCTCGACCCGCTCGCCCGGCACTACCCGGCCCGCCCGCACGACACCGGCATCCACCTCCTCGTCGGAGGCGTCGCTGACCGCGGCCGCGGCCTCGGCACGACCCTGCTGCGCGCCGTCGCCGACCTGATCCTCGACCACCGGCCCCGCTGCACCCGGGTCCTCGCCGAACCCGACCTGCGCAACACCCCGTCCGTGGCCGCCTTCCTCGGCGCCGGCTTCCGCCTCTCCGCGGAGGTCGACCTGCCCGACAAGCGAGCCGCGCTCATGGTCCGCGACCGTGCCCTGCGCCACCTGCTGTGACTCCGCGCCCCTGACTCCGCGCCACCGGCTCCACCCCGACTCTGCACACCCACACCTCACCTCCCACCGCCCACCCACAGCGGTCCCACCCCGAGGAGTCCCCGTGTCGACGTCCCCTGCACCGCTCGACTCCGCAGCGCCCGCCCCGACGGCCCTCTACGGTCCGCCCGAGCTCCATCCGGACGCCTGGACCCGGGCCGGCGCCCGGCTGCTCGCCAAGGCCGTCGCCGAGTTCGCGTACGAGGAGATCGTCCGGCCCCGGCCGGCCGACGCCACGGCCACGCCCCCGGAGAGCGGTCCCGGCGCCTACACGCTCACCCTCGACGACGGCGGCATCCTCGCCTTCACCGCACGCCGCGGCGCCTACGACAGCTGGCGGGTCGACCCCGGCTCGCTCACCCTCGACGGCCGGCCCGCCACCGACCCGCTCGACTTCCTGGTCCGCGCCCACCGGCTGCTCGGCCTCGACGGCGCCACCCTCGGCCACCTCATCCGCGAACTCACCACCACCCTCGCCGCCGACGCCCGCCTGGACGAGACCGCCCTGCCCGCCGCCCGCCTCGCCGAACTCGGCTACGCCGAGCTCGAAGGCCACCAGACCGGCCACCCCTGGCTCGTCCTCAACAAGGGCCGGATCGGGTTCTCCGCCACTGACGCAGCCCGCTGGGCACCCGAGGCCCGCCGCCCCGCCCGGCTGCCGTGGATCGCCGTCAGCAGCCGCATCGCCGCCTACCGGGGCGTGACCGGGCTCGCCACCCCCGACCAGCTCTACGCCCGCGAACTCGACCCCGAGGTCCGCGAGCGCTTCCACACCGTGCTCCGCGACCGCGGCCTCGACCCCGACGCCTACCTCCTGCTGCCCGTCCACCCCTGGCAGTGGGACGAGGTCCTCCTCCCGCTCTACGCCCCCGCCGTCGCCGCCGGGACGATCGTCCCGCTCCCCGCGGACAGCGACCTGCGGCTGCCGCAGCAGTCCGTCCGCACCTTCCTCAACACCAGCCGCCCCGACCGGCACACCGTCAAGCTCCCCCTCTCCGTCCTCAACACCCTGGTGTGGCGCGGTCTTCCCACCCAGCGCACCCTCGCCGCGCCCGCCGTCACCGCCTGGGTGCACGGGCTGCGCGACGCCGATCCCTTCCTGCGCGACGAGTGCGGCGTGATCCTGCTCGGCGAGGTCGCCTCCGTCACCGTCGAGCACCCGCTGTACGACCGGCTGCCGGAAGTCCCGTACCAGTACAAGGAGCTCCTCGGCGCGATCTGGCGCGAGCCGCTGCGGCTGCCCCCGGGCGAACGCGCCCGCACCCTCGCCTCTCTGCTGCACACCGATCCCGCCGGCCGGGCCTTCGTCGCCGAGCTCGTCGAGCGCTCCGGGCTCACCCCGAGGGCCTGGCTGCAGCGCCTCTTCGCCGCCCTGCTGCCGCCGCTGCTGCACTTCCTCTACCAGTACGGCACGGTGTTCTCCCCGCACGGCGAGAACGCCATCGTCGTCTACGACGACCAGGACGTGCCCGTCCGCCTGGCGATCAAGGACTTCGTGGACGACGTGAACACCAGCGCCGTACCGCTGCCCGAGCACGCCACCATGCCGGACGAGGTGCGGGCCGTGCTCCTCACGGAGGAGCCCGACTTCCTCACCCAGTTCATCCATTCGGGTCTGTTCGTGGGCGTCTTCCGCTACCTCGCCCCACTGTGTGAGGAGCAACTGGACGTCCCCGAGGAGGAGTTCTGGACCCTGGTGCGCGCCGAGATCCTCCGCCACCAGGCACGCTTCCCGGAGCTGAAGGAACGCTTCGAGCTGTTCGACCTGCTCGTACCGCGCATCGAGCGCCTCTGTCTCAACCGCAACCGGCTCCACCTGGACGGATACCGCGACCGCCCCCAGCGGCCCCACGCGGCCGTCCACGGGACGGTACCGAACCCGCTCGCCTGACCCGCCCCGGTGATCGTTCGCGGACGGCCGGGACGGCTCCGGCTGTCAGTGCCGACCCGTAGGCTGGGAGGGCTATGACGAAGCCATCCCTCCCCGATCTCCTCCACGCTGCCGTCTCCGCCGTCGGCGGTGTGGAGCGCCCCGGCCAGGTCACCATGGCCGAGGCAGTGGCCGAGGCCATCGACGACGGTTCGCACCTGCTCGTCCAGGCCGGCACCGGCACCGGAAAGTCCCTCGGCTATCTCGTGCCCGCCCTGGCGCACGGGGAGAGAGTGGTGGTGGCGACGGCGACGCTGGCGCTCCAGCGCCAGCTCGTCGAGCGCGACCTGCCGCGGACGGTCGAATCGCTCCACCCGCAGCTGCGCCGCCGTCCCGAGTTCGCCATGCTCAAGGGCCGGTCGAACTATCTGTGCCTGCACCGGCTCCACGAGGGCGTGCCGCAGGACGAGGAGGACGGCCTCTTCGACCCCTTCGAGGCGGCGGCCCCCACCAGCAAGCTCGGCCAGGACCTGCTGCGGCTGCGGGACTGGTCCGACGAGACGGAGACCGGCGACCGCGACGACCTCACGCCGGGCGTCTCCGACCGGGCCTGGGCCCAGGTGTCGGTCTCCTCGCGCGAGTGCCTGGGCGCGAGCAAGTGCGCGTACGGGGCGGAGTGCTTCGCCGAGGCGGCCCGGGAGCGCGCCAAGCTCGCCGAGGTCGTCGTCACCAACCACGCCCTGCTCGCCATCGACGCGATCGAGGGCGCGCCGGTGCTCCCGCAGCACGAGGTGCTGATCGTCGACGAGGCCCATGAGCTGGTCTCCCGGGTCACCGGCGTCGCCACCGGCGAGCTCACCCCGGGCCAGGTCAACCGGGCGGTGCGGCGCGCGGCGAAGCTGGTCGACGAGAAGGTGGCCGACCAGCTGCAGACCGCGGCCGAGGGCTTCGAGAAGCTGATGGAGCTGGCCCTGCCGGGCCGTCTGGAGGAGATCCCCGAGGACCTCGGCTACGCGCTGATGGCCCTGCGCGACGCCTCCCGCGCGGTGATCACCGCGCTCGGCTCCACGCGGGACCGCTCGGTGCAGGACGAGGACGCCGTGCGCAAGCAGGCCCTGGCCTCCGTGGAGACGGTGCACGGGGTCGCGGAGCGGATCACCCAGGGCTCGGAGTGGGACGTCGTCTGGTACGAGCGGCACGACCGCTTCGGGGCCTCGCTGCGGGTCGCGCCGATGAGCGTCTCGGGGCTGCTGCGGGAGAAGCTGTTCGCGGACCGCTCGGTGGTGCTGACCTCCGCCACCCTGAAGCTGGGCGGCGACTTCAACGGCGTGGGCGCCTCGCTCGGCCTGGCGCCGGAGGGCACCCAGGGCGACGACCTGCCCGTGTGGAAGGGCATCGACGTCGGCTCGCCCTTCGACTATCCGAAGCAGGGCATCCTCTACGTCGCGAAGCACCTGAACCGGCCCGCCCGGGACGGCGAGCGCGGCGACATGCTGGACGAGCTGACCGAGCTGATGCAGGCGGCCGGCGGCCGCACGCTCGGTCTCTTCTCCTCGATGCGGGCCGCCCAGCAGGCGGCCGAGGAGCTGCGGAGCCGGATCCCCGAGCTGCCGATCCTGCTCCAGGGCGAGGACACCCTCGGCGAGCTGATCAAGAACTTCGCCGCCGACCCGAAGACCTGCCTCTTCGGCACGCTCTCCCTCTGGCAGGGCGTGGACGTGCCGGGGCCGAGCTGCCAGCTCGTCGTGATGGACAAGATCCCGTTCCCGCGTCCGGACGACCCGCTGATGAGCGCCCGGCAGAAGGCCGTCGAGGAGGCCGGCGGCAACGGCTTCATGGCGGTGGCGGCGACGCACGCGGCGCTGCTGATGGCACAGGGCGCCGGCCGTCTCGTCCGGGCCACGGGCGACCGGGGTGTGGTCGCGGTGCTCGACCCGCGGCTGGCCACGGCCCGGTACGGCAGCTATCTGAAGGCTTCGCTGCCGGACTTCTGGTACACGACGGACCGCAACCAGGTACGGAAGTCCCTGGCCGCCATCGACGCGGCGGCCAGGGCGGCGGAGGCGTAAGCGGTCCGGCGCAGGCGTGGGCGGTCGGTCCGGGGTCCTGGAGACACAGCAGGGCCCCGGGACCGGCGCAGGGGGTCCCGGGGCCCGGTTCAGGGCCGGCGAGGCGGCGTCACACGCGTCGCAGCACGGCGACGACCTTGCCGAGGATGGTGGCCTCGTCGCCGGGGATCGGCTGGTACGCCGCGTTGTGCGGAAGCAGCCAGACGTGGCCGTCCTCGCGCTTGAAGCGCTTCACCGTGGCCTCGCCGTCGAGCATCGCGGCGACGATGTCACCGTTCTCGGCGACGGGCTGGCGGCGGACCGTGACCCAGTCGCCGTCGCAGATGGCGGCCTCGATCATGGAGTCGCCGACCACCTTGAGGACGAACAGCTCGCCGTCACCGACCAGCTGCCGGGGGAGCGGGAAGACGTCCTCGACCGACTCCTCGGCCAGGATGGGCCCACCGGCCGCGATCCGGCCCACCAGGGGGACGTAGGAGGCGGCGGGCTTGCCGGTGGTGTCGGTCGGCTGGGTGCTGGGCTGGTCGGAGCCGCGCACCTCGTACGCCCTGGGCCGGTGCGGGTCGCGACGGAGGAAGCCCTTGCGCTCGAGGGCCATCAGCTGGTGTGCCACGGAGGAGGTGCTGGAGAGGCCGACGGCCTGGCCGATCTCGCGCATCGACGGCGGGTACCCACGGCGCTGCACGGAGTCGCGGATGACCTCGATCACCCGGCGCTGGCGGTCGGTGAGGCCGGAACTGTCGGCCCTGATGCCAGGAGGTCGTCCGGGGAGGGAGCGCGCGGGCCGGCCGGGCTCCCCCTCCCCGTTCATGACGGTGTCGTTCATCGCGTGCACCGGCTCGAATCGGCCCTGGGAGCGGTCCTGGGCGGTGATGGTGGCACTGTCTGCGGTGGTGGTCACGTCGGCGGCCCCTCTCGAATGGTCTCCCTGGCTGGCACAACGGTAGTAGCTTTCGAAAGGTTGCGCCAAACACACGTTCGAGTGAAAATTCGCAGTTCGCCTTACGTGTGCGCGTGCGTAGGTGTATGGGTCCGCCCCGGCCGCCGTGGAGCCCCGGCCGACCTCTGTCGCAAAACGGTCATTACGGTAGTCTTCGGCGTCGGCTCCGAGCGGGCCCGGCCGCCCCTCCAGTGTCGCACCGGCGACCCCGGCGTCGGCGCCGCCGCGCCCTTCCCGTACCTTTGTGGCCGGCTTCCCGGCCGGCCGGAAGCGCGACACGCGCAGGGCCCCGAAATGCCGCCACCCCCAAGATCTAGTGGTTGGATGGCATCAGCCACCCATAAGTAGTGGTCCTTGGTCTGCCGGGGGTCCTCGTATCGCCTATGCTGGTGGTCGCTTCGAGGGGCCTTGACGGCCCCGCCGGGGCTATTCAGTCGTGCCATGAGGGAGGGTCGGAACACCATGCACTGCCCCTTCTGCAGGCACCCCGACAGCCGTGTCGTCGACAGTCGCACCACCGACGACGGGACGTCGATCCGACGCCGCCGCCAGTGCCCCGACTGCTCCCGTCGTTTCACGACGGTCGAGACGTGCTCGCTCATGGTGGTGAAGCGGTCCGGAGTCACCGAGCCCTTCAGCCGTACCAAGGTCATCTCCGGCGTGCGCAAGGCGTGCCAGGGACGGCCCGTCACCGAGGACGCCCTCGCCAAGCTCGGCCAGCGGGTCGAGGAGGCGGTGCGCGCCACCGGGAGCGCCGAGCTGACCACCCACGACGTGGGTCTGGCCATCCTCGGCCCGCTGCAGGAGCTCGACCTCGTCGCGTACCTGCGTTTCGCATCCGTTTACAAGGCTTTCGACAGCCTCGAAGACTTCGAGGCCGCCATCGCGGAGCTCCGCGAGCGGCCTCCCGCCGGCGGCGGGACCGGAGCGACCCCCGAGGTCCCCGTCCCCGCCACCGCCGCCGACTGACCGGCGGTCCGGACCGGTCACGGTCCGGCGACCGGCCGTCGTACGGCCGGCACAAGACCTGCCCCGAGCGGCCCCGCGGTCTCGCGAGGCGTTCGTGGCAACAGCAGTAACTGACAGCAGTACAGAAACCAGAGCCCTGGAATTTTCCAGGAGCTCCACGGTGTTTTGCCCGTATATGGGAGGCGGCATGACAGAGACGGCGAGCGGTCCGGCACGTGGTTCCCGCGCCAAGGGAGCCAAGGCGGCGAGCAAGGGCCTGCGTATCGAGCGCATCCACACCACCCCCGGCGTGCATCCGTACGACGAGGTGGCCTGGGAGCGCCGTGACGTCGTCATGACCAACTGGCGCGACGGCTCGATCAACTTCGAGCAGCGCGGCGTCGAGTTCCCCGACTTCTGGTCGGTGAACGCGGTCAACATCGTCACCAGCAAGTACTTCCGCGGGGCCGTCGGCACCCCGCAGCGCGAGACCGGTCTCAAGCAGCTGATCGACCGCATCGTGAAGACGTACACGAAGGCCGGCGAGGACTACGGCTACTTCGCGTCGCCCGCGGACGCCGAGATCTTCGAGCACGAGCTGACGTACGCCCTCCTGCACCAGATCTTCAGCTTCAACTCGCCGGTCTGGTTCAACGTCGGCACCCCGCAGCCCCAGCAGGTCTCCGCCTGCTTCATCCTGTCCGTCGACGACTCCATGGAGTCGATCCTCGACTGGTACAAGGAAGAGGGCATGATCTTCAAGGGCGGCTCCGGCGCCGGCCTGAACCTCTCCCGTATCCGCTCCTCCAAGGAGCTCCTCTCCTCCGGCGGCAACGCCTCCGGCCCGGTCTCCTTCATGCGCGGCGCCGACGCCTCCGCCGGCACGATCAAGTCGGGCGGCGCCACCCGCCGCGCGGCCAAGATGGTCGTGCTCGACGTGGACCACCCGGACGTCGAGGACTTCATCGCCACCAAGGTGAAGGAGGAGGAGAAGATCCGCGCCCTGCGCGACGCGGGCTTCGACATGGACCTGGGCGGCGACGACATCACGTCCGTCCAGTACCAGAACGCCAACAACTCGGTCCGCGTGAACGACGAGTTCATGACCGCCGTCGAGAACGGCATCGAGTTCGGCCTGCGCGCCCGCATGACCGGCGAGGTCATCGAGAAGGTCGACGCCAAGGCGCTCTTCCGCAAGCTGGCCGAGGCCGCGTGGGCCTGCGCCGACCCGGGCATCCAGTACGACGGTGTGATCAACCACTGGCACACCTGCCCCGAGTCCGGCCGCATCACCGCGTCCAACCCGTGCAGCGAGTACATGCACCTGGACAACACGTCCTGCAACCTCGCCTCGCTGAACCTGATGAAGTTCCTCTCGGACGACGGCAAGGGCAACCAGTCCTTCGACGTCGAGCGCTTCGCCAAGGTCGTCGAGCTCGTCATCACCGCGATGGACATCTCCATCTGCTTCGCCGACTTCCCGACCCAGAAGATCGGCGAGAACACCCGCGCCTTCCGCCAGCTGGGCATCGGCTACGCCAACCTCGGCGCCCTGCTGATGGCCACCGGCCACGCGTACGACTCCGACGGCGGCCGCGCGCTCGCCGCGTCCATCACCTCGCTGATGACCGGCACCGCGTACAAGCGCTCCGCCGAGCTGGCCGGCGTCGTCGGCCCGTACGACGGCTACGCCCGCAACGCCGAGCCGCACCAGCGCGTCATGAAGCAGCACGCCGACGCCAACGCCGCCGCCGTCCGCATGGACGACCTCGACACCCCGGTGTGGGCAGCGGCCACCGAGGCCTGGCAGGACGTCCTGCGCCTCGGCGAGAAGAACGGCTTCCGCAACTCCCAGGCGTCCGTCCTCGCCCCGACCGGCACCATCGGTCTGGCGATGTCCTGCGACACCACCGGTGTCGAGCCGGACCTGGCCCTGGTCAAGTTCAAGAAGCTCGTCGGCGGCGGCTCGATGCAGATCGTCAACGGCACCGTCCCGCAGGCCCTGCGCCGCCTGGGCTACCAGGAGGAGCAGATCGAGGCGATCGTCGCGCACATCTCCGAGCACGGGAACGTCATCGACGCCCCCGGCCTGAAGACCGAGCACTACGAGGTCTTCGACTGCGCGATGGGCGAGCGCTCCATCTCCCCGATGGGCCACGTCCGCATGATGGCCGCGATCCAGCCGTGGATCTCCGGCGCCATCTCCAAGACGGTCAACATGCCGGAGACGGCGACCGTCGAGGAGGTCGAGGAGATCTACTTCGAGGCCTGGAAGCTCGGCGTCAAGGCGCTCGCGATCTACCGCGACAACTGCAAGGTCGGCCAGCCGCTCTCCGCCAAGAAGAAGGAGGAGGAGAAGGCCGAGGTCACCGCGAAGTCCGAGGCGACGATCCGCGAGGCCGTCGAGAAGGTCATCGAGTACCGCCCGGTCCGCAAGCGCCTCCCGAAGGGCCGCCCGGGGATCACCACCTCCTTCACGGTCGGCGGTGCCGAGGGCTACATGACCGCCAACTCCTACCCGGACGACGGTCTCGGCGAGGTCTTCCTCAAGATGTCCAAGCAGGGCTCGACCCTCGCCGGCATGATGGACGCCTTCTCCATCGCGGTCTCCGTCGGTCTGCAGTACGGCGTGCCGCTGGAGACGTACGTCTCGAAGTTCACCAACATGCGCTTCGAGCCGGCCGGCATGACGGACGACCCGGACGTGCGGATGGCACAGTCGATCGTCGACTACATCTTCCGCCGCCTGGCGCTCGACTTCCTGCCCTTCGAGACCCGCTCCGCGCTCGGCATCCACTCCGCCGAGGAGCGCCAGCGCCACCTGGAGACCGGTTCGTACGAGCCGTCGGACGACGAGGTCGACGTCGAGGGCCTGGCCCAGTCCGCCCCGCGCGCCCAGGAGCTGAAGGCCGTCGCCGCGCCCAAGGTCGAGGCCGAGGAGGCGAAGCCCGTCGCGAAGCAGGCGCACACCAACGCCGAGCTCGTCGAGATGCAGCTCGGTGTCAGCGCCGACGCCCCGCTGTGCTTCTCCTGCGGCACGAAGATGCAGCGCGCCGGCTCCTGCTACATCTGCGAGGGCTGCGGCTCGACCAGCGGTTGCAGCTGAGCCACTGAAGGCTGAATGCCGACTGAAGGCTGATGTTGCGGCGGCCCCCGCCCGGGGCGCCGCCCCCCTCCTCGCTGCCTTCGGTCCGGTGTGCGTCCTGTTACGCGGCGCCCATCGTGGCGCCGAAGGAGCGCGGGTCGGTGTCGAAACCGCGGGGGAGGGGCCGCCAGCTCCAGTCGCCGGCGTCGTCGCGGACGAACTCCACGACGGTCGCGGCCGTCGCCTGCGCCACCGAGGCGAAGTCGTCGACCAGCAGGTCGGTGTAGCCCTCGCGCACCCGGACGCCGGTCCCGCCGACCTGGCCGAAGACGATCCGCCCGCCGCCTTGCTGTATCGCCACGCCCACCACCACGCGCGCGTACCGGGGCGCCAGCCGGGTGAGCTCCAGGGTCATCGCCTCGTCGAAGCCGAGGCCCTGGCCCGTACGGCTGTCGCGCTGGAGGGTGATGGTGCCGTCGGGCGAGCGGTTGTCGAAGTGCACGAGATAGTCCGGTGCACCGTACGGGCCGTTCGCCGGATAGACGCCCGCGACGAGGTCCAGGTCGTGCGCGGGGCTGCCTGCCGGGCTGGGGTCCCACTTGAGCGACACCTCGACCTTGCCGACCCCCTTGTTGAGTCCGCTCATCGCGAACCCCCTCTCTGTGGACGGTTCCTGACGGGGTGTTCATGGTGTCATGTGATCAAGATGTCATCTGAAGAGGGGGACCGTCGCATGTGGGGCGCGGAAGAGCTGGATCTGGACGCATATCTGGCGCGGATCGGACACTCGGGGGAGGTCGCGCCCGATCTCGCGACCCTGCGCGCCGTGCACCGCGCACACGTGGCGGCCATCCCGTTCGAGAACCTGGACGTGGCACTCGGTCGCCGGATCTCCCTGGAGCCCAAGAGCCTCCAGGCCAAGCTCGTCGGCCGGCGGCGCGGCGGCTACTGCTACGAGCAGAACAGCCTGCTCGCCGCCGCCCTGGAGCGGATCGGCTTCCAGGTCACGGGGCGCGGCGCCCGGGTCCGCCGAGGGGACGAGATCAGGCCGATCACCCACGCCGTGCTGGTCGTCACGGTGGAGGGCCGGCCGTGGCTGGCCGACGTGGGGTTCGGCTACCAGGGACTCCTCGAACCGGTGCCGCTGGCCGACGGAGTGCGGGTCGAGCAGGACGACTGGACCTTCGGCATCGGCGTGGACGCGGACGGCGTCCACGCACTGCGCTCGCTTCGCCCGGAGGGGTGGACCCAGCTGTACTCGTTCGCCCCGCAGCCCCTGTACCCCGTGGACTTCGAGCTGATGAACCACTACAGCTCCAGCCACCCCCGCTCACGGTTCGTCGGCCAGGTCGTGGCCCAGCAGCCCGGCCCCGCCGTGGGCAGCTCGCTGCTCCGCGACACCCTGACCGTGGTGCGGGCGGACGGTTCCAGCGAGGAACGGAAGGTGGGGCGCGAGGAGTTGGTCGCGACCCTCACCGACGTCTTCGGAATCGAACTGGACGACGAGGAGGCCGCCGGACTGCTCCGGGTGCACCCGGCGGAGGTCTGACGGCGCGTCGCTCCGCCCCGTACCATGGCGCGGTGCTGGTCAAGTGGATTCGCTGCACCGTGGTGGACCGTCGAGGGTTCGAGCGGGGGCAGCGGAAGTGGGCGGGGCTGCTCGGGGAGCCGGGGTTCCGGGGGCAGGGCGGTGGGTGGAGCCGGCGGCGGCCGGACGTCGCCCACGTCTTCGCGTTCTGGGAGAGCAGGGCGTTCTACGACTCCTTCATGGCGCGCTCGCACGACCGGCTGGCCGCCGCACAGGTCGGCACGTACCGCAATCCGCAGGTCAAGCTGTTCGACCACCGCTTCGACGTGAAGACCGGCTTCGAGCCCCGGTTCGCCGACGCCGACGTGGCCCGGGTCGCCCACTGCCGGGTGCACGAGGAGCGGGCGGAGCACTTCGCCCTGATGCAGGAGAAGGTCTGGAACCCGGCGATGGCCGGGTCTCCGGGCATGCTGCGCGGGCTCTTCGGTGAGGCGCCGGGCCACGAGTTCATGGTCCTGTCGATGTGGAACTCGGCCGCCGAGCACGGGAAGTACCGCGTCGAGCGGATCGAACGGCTGGCCCTGCGGGCGCAGACGATGGCCGACGTGGCGGCGATGACGGGCGACGTGGTGCAGCTCGAACCGACGTGGACGGTGTGAGGGGGTACGGGTTCGGGGCGGGCCGGGACGTGGTGGCGACCGTGTACGGGCCCGGGGTGGGCCGGGAGCAGGTGTCGACCGCGTACGGCTTCGGGGCGGGCCGGGACGTGGTGGCGACCGTGTACGGGTCCGGGGCGGGCCGGGAGGGGGTGGCGACCGCGTACGGCTCCGGGGCGGGCCGGGAGCAGGTGCCGACCCCGCACCGGTCCACGGCGGGCCGGGCCGGGGTGCCGACCCGCCGCCGCTCGACGCGACGGCCGACGGGCGGCCGTCTAGGGTCGTGGGCATGGCACGACCGCGGCGCATCGTCCTCGCACGGCACGGAGAGTCCGTGGGCAATGTCGACGACACCGTGTACGAGCGGGAGCCCGACCACGCGCTCCGGCTGACCGACACCGGGTGGCGGCAGGCGGAGGCGACGGGGGAGCGGCTGCGGGAGCTCTTCGGCGAGGAGCGGGTCAGTGTCTACGTCTCGCCGTACCGGCGCACCCACGAGACGCTGCGGGCCTTCCGGCTCGACCCGCGACAGGTCCGGGTCAGGGAGGAGCCCCGGCTGCGCGAGCAGGACTGGGGAAACTGGCAGGAGCGGGAGGACGTGCGGCTCCAGAAGGCGTACCGGGACGCCTACGGGCACTTCTTCTACCGCTTCGCCCAGGGCGAGTCGGGCGCCGACGTCTACGACCGGGTCGGCGCCTTCCTGGAGAGCCTCTACCGCAGCTTCGAGGCGCCCGACCACCCGCCGAACGTCCTGCTCGTCACCCACGGGCTGACCATGCGCCTGTTCTGCATGCGGTGGTTCCACTGGACGGTCGCCGAGTTCGAGTCGCTCTCCAACCCGGACAACGCCGAGACGCGGATGCTGCTGCTCGGCGAGGACGGCAAGTACCGCCTCGACCGGCCCTTCGCGCGCTGGCGCACCCCGGAACCGTACGGCCCCACCGGATAGAGTGGGAGGGCGATGACCGCTGACCTCTCTCTCGACCGGCGCTTCGACCGCGCCCTGGCCAGCCTGCGCGGGCTGTCCGTGGGAGACGCCCTGGGCTCCCAGTATTTCGTACCCGGCAACTACCCCCTGCTGAAGCGGCACGAGCCGCCGGCCGGTCCCTGGCAGTGGACCGACGACACGGAGATGGCCTGTTCCGTCCTGGCCGTACTGGTCGCCCACGGCCGCATCGACCAGGACGCGCTCGCCCAGTCCTTCGCCCACCACCACGACTTCGACCGCGGCTACGGCCCCGCCGTCAACCGCATGCTCCGGCTGATCCGCGAGGGAGACGACTGGCGGCAGCTCGCCGCCGCGCTCTTCAACGGGCAGGGCTCGTGGGGCAACGGCGCCGCCATGCGGATCGCCCCGCTCGGCGCCTGGTACGCCGACGACCCGGAACAGGCCACCCACCAGGCCGAGATCTCCGCGTACACCACCCACCAGCACCGCGAGGCCGTGGTCGGCGCGATGGCCGTCGCCGCCGCGGCGGCGCTCGCGGCGGACCCCGCGGGTCCGCCCACGCCGGAGGCGCTGCTCGACGGCGTCATCGCGCTCGTCCCGCGCAGCGCGGTCGGTGCCGGGCTCCGCCGGGCCCGCGACATGCTCGACTACGGCGACGCGGCGACGGTCGCGGCCGTCCTCGGCAGCGGCCGGCGCACCAGCGCCCACGACACCGTGCCGTTCGCGCTCTGGTCGGCGGCGCGGGCGCTCGGCGACTTCGAGCGGATGTTCTGGACCACCGCGGAGGTCGGCGGCGACGTCGACACCACCTGCGCCATCGCCGGCGGCGTCGTCGCCGCGAGCCCGACCGGCACGCCGCCGGCCGCCTGGCTCGACCAGACCGAAGAACTGCCCGGCTGGGTGCCCACGGGAGCCCGCTCGTAGTCGGCGTGGTCGGCGTGGTGTGTCACGGTCCTGCCACAGCCGCGGACGGGACGGTTCAGCGCGGCGAAGCGCAATTAGAGTCGGCCATTCCGCAACGCTGATCATGGCATCAGCGTGTCGACGAGACACCCGGGACCGCCCCGAAGCCGTGAGGCCCTGGGGGCCGGACGCACCCGGGTCGGGAGGGGGTCCCGTGACCGACACACCATCCGCCGAACAGCCCCAGGACAGCACGCAGCCAGTGAACGACGGGGCGGCGGGGCAGCCGGGCTCGGCGGGACCAGCGGCGCCGGGCACGCCGACCACGCCGGCCGGCCCGGCTGCACCGGGCGCGCCGACTGCGTCGGCGGGTTTGGGTGCACCGGCGGGGCAGGCCGCACCGGGTGCGCCAGCGGCATCAGCCGCGACAGCCGCAGCGGCTGCGCCGGCCGGGTCGGCTGCGCCGGCCGCGTTCGGCGCGCCAGCCAAGCCAGCCACGCCAGCCACGCCAGCCACGCCAGCCTTGCCAGTCACGCCCGCCGCACCAGGCGCTCCCGCGCCCGCGTACGCCGCGCCGGGGTTCGCGCCACCGCCGCCGCCCTGGGCGGCGGCGCGGGGGTACCCGCCGCATCCGGCGTGGGCGGCGCCGAGAAAGCCCGCGCCGAGCAAGTTGCGCCCGCCGGAGCCGGCGCGGCCGACCGCGGCGACGCTCGGGGCGATCGCGGTCACGGCCCTGCTCGCCTCGCTGCTGCTGGGTTCGGGAGCGGGGGCGAACCTGCTGCTCATAGCCGTGCCCGCGACCGTCGCCGGGGCGCTCGCCGCCCGCGCCGCGGGCCGCCGGCTGCGGCCGTGGACCGTGGTCTGGGCCGTCGGCGGCGCGGCCCTGCTGGCCGTGCCGGTCGTGAGCGACGCGGGCTGGCCGACCTTCCTGGCGGTCGTCGCGGGCCTGGGGCTCACCGGCTACGCCCTGCACGGCGGCCGCGGCTGGCCGAGCATGCTGTTCGCGCCGCTCGGCCTGTTCGACTCCATGGTCACGGGTGTGGTCTGGGCCGGACGCGGGGTGCGCGAGCGCGCGGACGCCTCGCAGGGCCGCTGGTGGCCCGTGCTGCGTACGATCCTCATCGCGGTCGGCCTGCTCGTCGTGTTCGGCGCGCTGTTCGCCGGCGCGGACGCCGCCTTCTCCGACCTGCTCGGCTCGCTCATACCGGACGTCTCGCTCGCCCAGGCGCCCTGGCGGGCGCTCTGCTTCCTGCTCGGCCTCTTCGGCGCCGCCGCCGTCGCCCGTACCGCCGCGGCCCCGCTGCGCTGGGACCGGCTGACCTTCGGCGCGGGCAAGGCCCGCGGCCGGATGGAGTGGGCGCTGCCGCTCGTCGTGCTCAACCTGCTCTTCGCCGCCTTCAACACCATTCAGCTCACCGTGCTCTTCGGCGGCTACGACAAGGTGCTGCGCGAGACCGGCCTCAGCTACGCCGAGTACGCCCGCCAGGGCTTCTGGCAGCTCCTCATGGCCACCCTCCTCACCCTCGTCGTGATCGGCCTCGCCCTGCGCTGGGCGCCCCGCGGCGGCGCCCGCGACCGGCGGCTCGTCCGCGCCGTGCTGGGCACCCTGTGCGTGCTGACCCTGGTCGTCGTCGCCTCGGCGCTGCGCAGGATGGACCTGTACGTGGACGCGTACGGGCTCACCCGGCTGCGGATCTCCGTCGTCACGATGGAGATCTGGCTGGGCGTCGCCATCGTGCTGATCATGGCCGCCGGGATCTGGGGCGCACGACTACTGCCCCGCGCCCTCGCCGCCAGCGCCGCCGGATTCGTCCTCGTCTTCGGCCTGATCCAGCCGGACGCCCTCATCGCCCAGCAGAACGTCGACCGCTACGTACGGCTCCACAAGATCGACGTCGACTACCTCTCCGGGCTCTCGGCCGACGCGGTGCCCGCCCTCGACCGGCTCCCCGGTGACCTGCGCTCCTGCGCCCTGTGGCACATCGAGGAACGGCTCAGGGAGGACGACGACACCTGGTACAGCACCAGCCTGGCCGAGACCCGGGCCCGGGACATCCTGGCCGCACGCGGCTCGGGCCGCAGTGGCGTGCCGTGCGACGAACCCTCGCGGGAGGGCGAGTACGACCCGTACGCACCCTGACCTGCACCCGTACCCGTACGTGCTCCGACCCGTACCTGCACCCGTACGCGACCTGACCCGTACCCGTACGCGGCCTGACTCGTACCCGTACCCGCACTCGTACGCGGCCTGACCCGTACCCGTCACCGGCCCCACGTGTCGGTGGGCGTGCGCCCCTCCCGTACGGGAGGAGCGCACGCCCACCGGGTCAGACGGCCGGTCCCGCCGCCTCCGCCGCACCGCTGAGGGCCGTCAGGTCGCTCCTGCGCACCCGGATCACGACCGCGGCCGTGGCGAGGGCGACGAGCGCCATCACGACGGCGGCGGTGAACGCGCTGGTGATGCCGGCCGTCAGCACGTCGTGCGACCACGGCGCGGGCAGCTGCTTCTCCTTGGCGAACGCGGCCTTCTGCCCGGGGGTCGCCCGGGCGAGGAAGTCCGGCATCTGTCGCGTCCCCTCGTCCCGGCTGGCGGTGCCGTAGACCGTGACCAGGATCGACAGGCCGAGCGAACCGCCCACCTGCTGGGTGGCGTTGAGCAGTCCGGAGGCCGCGCCGGCCTCGTGCGGGGCGATGCCGGAGACGGCGGTCAGCGTGACGGTGACGAAGTTGAGGCCCATGCCGAAGCCGAAGGTGACCATCGGCCCGAGGACCCCGCCGAGGTAGGAGCTGTCCGGGGTGATCAAGGTCAGCCAGAACAGACCGGTGCCGGTGAGCGCCGCGCCCGTCAGCATGCACGGCTTGGGGCCGAACACCGGCAGGAGCCGCTGGGCTAGCCCGGACGTGACGCCGATGGCGGCGGTGACCGGCAGGAAGGCGAGGCCGGCCCGGATCGGGCCGAAGCCGAGCACGTTCTGCACGAACAGGACGATGAAGAAGAACATGCCGAGCATGGCGGCCGCCAGGCTGAGCATGAACACGTAGGTGCCCGAACGGTTGCGGTCGGCGAACATCCGCAGCGGTGTGATGGGTTCGCGCGCCCGTGACTCCACGACGACGAAGGCGGCGAGCAGCAGCGCGGCCGCGACGAACGCCCCGAGGGCGAGCCCGTCCGTCCAGCTCTCCTCGGAGGCGCGGATGAAGCCGTAGACGAGCGCGGACATGCCGAGGGTGGAGGTCAGCGCGCCGGCCAGGTCGAAGCGGCCCGGCTGCCGCTCGGACTCGTCGATGAAGCGCGGTGTCAGAATGGCGATGGCCAGACCGATCGGGACGTTCACGAACAGCACCGAGCGCCAGTCGAGCCACTCGGTGAGCATCCCGCCGGCCAGCATGCCGATCGCGCCGCCGCCGGCCGAGACGGCCGCGAAGACGCCGAACGCCCGGTTCCGCTGCGGCCCTTCGGGGAACGTCGTGGTGATCAGCGCGAGCGCGGTCGGCGAGGCGATGGCGCCGCCTGCGCCCTGGAGCGCGCGGGCGGCGAGGAGCTGCCACGGCTCCTGCGCGAAACCGCCGAGCAGCGAGGCGAGGGTGAAGACGAGGATGCCGGTCAGGAACACCCGCCGTCGGCCCAGGATGTCGCCGGCCCGGCCGCCGAGCAGCAGCAGACCGCCGAAGGTGAGGGTGTAGGCACTGAGCACCCATGACAGGCCGGTGGTGGAGAAGGAGAGGGCGTCCTGGATGTGCGGCAGCGCGATGTTCACGATCGTCGCGTCCAGGATGACCATCAACTGGCAGGCGGCGATGACGGCGAGGGCGATTCCGGACGGCCGGTTCGGGCGGCGGGCGGCGTGTGGAGTCGTTGGCACGATGTGTCCCCCACGGAAGAATGCAGTGAACGCATCCGTTCACTGTTTTCCACGGTAGTGAGAGCCCGCTAAGGAACGCAAGCGTTCACTGGGGGGTGTCGTGAAGAGAACCGATTCGTCTCGACGGAGACTCAAGAGAGAGGCATCCATGGCTACTTCGCCCTCCGGGACGGCCGCCGCCCCGTCCGGCGGCGGTCCGGCGCCCCGCCGACGCGGCCCGGTACTGGAACGTGCCATTCTCGACGCGACCCTGGACCAGCTCGGTGCGGTCGGCTGGAATGCGCTGACGATGGAGGGTGTCGCGGCAGGTGCCCAGACCGGCAAGGCCGCCGTGTACCGCCGGTGGTCCTCGAAGGAGGAACTCGTCGCCGACGCGCTCAGGACCGGACTCCCCCCGTTCGGCGAGGCGCCGGACCACGGCAGCGTCCGCGAGGACCTCCTCCGGCTGTGCCGCCGGGTGCGGGCCGCGATGTACTCGAAGCCCGGCATCGCGCTGCGCGCCGTGCTTCACGAATGCGACAACGAAGCCGCCGCCGAGCGCTTCCACGAGCTGATCGTCGACCGGGTCGTCGCGCCCTCGCAGCGGCTGCTGCGTGAGGTGGTGCAGCGCGGGATCGCGCGCGGCGAGGTGCGCGCCGACGCGGCCGACGAGATGGTCTACGACGTGGTCCCGGCGATGATGATGTACCGCTCGAAGGTGTGCGGCAGCGAATGGACGGAGAGCGAGCTCGCCGGGCTGATCGACCTGGTCATGATGCCGCTGCTGCGGGCCGCCTAGCCCATGCCCCGCCCGTCGCCCCTCTTTGTCCCGCCCGTTGTCCCGCCCGTCGCCCCCTCCTTGTCCCGCCCGTAGCCCCGCCCGTAGCCCCGCCTCCTTGTCCCGCCCGTCGTTCCGCTCGTCGTGCGGGTGGCCGCGGGCGCGCGACGGAGCCGGGGTCGGAGGCTGGTTTCGGCCGGGCGTGGGCGGCCAAGGGGAAACCGGGTACCCAGGGCGGTATCCATCGGCGTAATCTTTAGGCGCCATGCCGTACGAACCACCCACCCACAGCGTCGAACGATCGATCCGGGCCACCACCGGCGCCAAGATCGTCGCCGGGGTCGACGAGGTCGGGCGAGGGGCCTGGGCCGGTCCCGTCACGGTGTGCGCCGCCGTCACCGGCCTGCGCCGCCCGCCCGCCGGGCTCACCGACTCCAAGCTGCTCACCCCCAAGCGCCGCACCGCGCTCGCCGTGGAACTCGAGGGGTGGGTCACGGCGTACGCGCTGGGTGACGCCTCGCCCGCGGAGATCGACGACCTCGGCATGACCGCCGCCCTCCGGCTGGCCGCCGTCCGCGCCCTGGAGGGCCTGCCGGTCCGCCCCGACGCCGTGATCCTGGACGGCAAGCACGACTACCTGGGCAGCCCCTGGCAGGTCCGTACGGTGATCAAGGGTGACCAGTCCTGCGTCGCCGTCGCCGCCGCCTCCGTGCTCGCCAAGGTCCGGCGCGACCTGATGATGGCCGAGCTGGAGGCCGAGGCGGAGGAGTACTCCGCCTACGCCTTCGCGGCCAACGCGGGCTACCCTTCGCCGGTCCACAAGGCGGCGCTGGAAGAGCTGGGGCCCACCCCGTACCACCGGCTCTCCTGGTCGTACCTCGACGCCATGCCCCGATGGTGCCACCTCAAGAAGGTGCGCCTCTCCGCCGAGGCGGCCGCACTGGAGAGCGGGGGCCAACTCGGCTTCGACTTCTGACGTGCGGCCGACCACGGCCGAACCCTGAACTTCCGGCCTCTGGGCCCGGATCCTGCGGCGGACGACCCATGGGGCAACCCGTGAGGGAGGCTTCCGCAGGCACCGTCCAACGGCCGGGGCGTGCCTGTGCGCCCACCCGCCGGAGCCTCGCGCGACGGCGTTTGATAGACATCAACCCATGCCTCTCATCCCCGAGGAGCCTCAGATTCACGAGAGTGCCCAGGGTCCCCGCGCGACCGCGGCCGCCGGCCGCCCCGTGCCGACCCCTCGACCCGTACCCGGCCCGCGTTCCGCGGCCTCGCCGCGACCCGGGCGTCCCGGCCCCGGTCCGGCCCGGCCCGCGCCGCCGCCGGCACCGCGCCCGTCCACCCACGCGGAGAATCGTTCCGATCGTGCGTCCGGACCGCAGATCCAGCTGATCCCGGCTCCCGCCGACGGTGCCGTCGACGCCGCCGAGGAGGCGGTGGACCTGCTGCTCGACAGCGGCCGCGCCCCCGGCGACGTGCTGGTGCTCACCACCGGCGAGCAGCACCCGTGGGCGGCGCACGAGCTGTCCTTCGGCGAGGCCGCCTACTGGGCGCAGCAGGACGCCCGCGAGGACGTGTTCTTCGCGGACGCGGCCGCCGTGGCCCGGGCCGCTGCCCGGCCCGTGGTGGTCGTCGCCGTCAACGGCGGCTCCGACGAGGACATCGCGCTTCGGCTGCCCGAGGCGATGAAGCGGGCGTCCGCCCTGCTGATCGTCTGCGGCGACCCGCAGCGCGTCAGCGCCGCCCTCGGCGCCGGCGTCTGACCTCCACCGTCCGCACCCCGGCCGCCCTCGGGCGGCCGGGCGGACATCCGGGGCCGCGCGCCTGGCGGTAGAGCAGGACACCACGGCGGTAGAGCAGGACACGACGGCGGTACGCCACCGGGCGTGGCGCACGGCGCCGGCGCGGCCGGGCCGGGCCGGCACCGGGGCCGCTCGCTCAGCGGGCGGCGGCGCGGCGCAGTGGCTCGGGAGCGCCGCTCGCGATGCGCGGCACCAGCTGGTCGAGGGCGGAGTCCTCGCCCAGGGGCGCCGGCTGCGAGTCGGAGCCGGGACGACGTCCGCCACGGCCGTCGCCGAGCACCTGCCAGCCGCCACGGGTCAGCGTGATGTACGCACCGCAGCGCAGCCCGTGGAGCGTGCAGGCGTCCCGCAGCCCCCACATCCAGGCCCCGTCCTCCTCCGTCCAGCGCTCGTCGCCGTCCCGGCAGTAGAGCAGCACCGCCGTGCGCACCGGAGCGCGCCGCCGCAGATCGTGCGGGATGACCCGGCGCAGGTGCGCGAGGAGCGCGTTGCGGAACTCCCAGCCGTCCGCGGGCGCGGTGCGGCGGGTGAACGAGGCGCTGGCGGCGAGCCGTTCCTCGTGGTCGAGCACGGCGACGACCGCCGTCGACGGCGTGGGCATGTGACGGGAATGCAGGCCGCTGACGACCTCACGCGGACTGCGCAGCAGCGGGATCCCCGCGGCCGCCCACTCGGCCGGTTCGAGTATCCGGGCGAGGCGGCTGGCCGACCCGGACGACGGGGCGGCCGGTACGGTCGAGGACGGAGCGAATCCGAGGGTCACGATCCTCCCTTCGGATACGCGCCCGCTCCGCGGGCAGGGTGGGACGAGGGTGCACAACGGCACGGTCCAGGAGGACCGCGTACGAGCCGTGCGGGGTGGAATCCCAATTCTTCCTGGCGCGTGCGCGGGCGGCAACGAGCAATTGAGGCCGCTGACTGGAATGAACCAGTATGACTCTCATATCCCTGCCCAGTTACCCATTATTCACGCCCCGTTTCACGCCTGGACGGCGAGCACCAGCGGAAACACCCCCTCCGCTCCCGCCCGCCGCAGCAGTCTCGCGGCCACCGCCAACGTCCAGCCGCTGTCGGCGAGATCGTCGACGAGCAGCACCGGGCCACCCGCGGCGGCCAGACGCCCCGTCAGATCGTCCGGAACGACCAGGGCCCGCTGCAGCCCGACCACCCGCTGCGCGCTGTTCGTACGGGAGATCCGCAGCTCCTCCGCCTCCGGCGCGTACTCCACCGAGCCGAGCAGCGGCATCCGCCCGATCTCGGCGATGCGCCGGCCGAGCGAGCCCACGAGCCGCGGCTTGCGGTGCGAGGCGACCGTCACCACACCGGCCGGCCGGGGCAGGGCGTCCGCTCCGCCCGAGGCCCAACCTCCGGGCCCCTTCGCCCAGTCGGCGAGCACCCGCACCACCGCCTGCACGACGTCGTCCGGCACCTCGGCGTCCGGCGCGGTGTCGGAAAGCAGCGGCCGCAGCCGGTTGCCCCAGCCGATGTCCGAGAGCCGGCCGAGCGCCCGGCCCGGGTACGACTGCTCGCCCGCCGGGATACGGCCCTTCAGATCCACGCCCACGGCGGCCAGTCCGGTCGGCCACATCTTGCGCGGCTCCACCTCCACGCCCGCCCGGCCCAGCTCGCCCCGGGCCGAGTCCAGCGCCGCGTCGGAGACCTTGGCGTCGAACCTGACGCCCGCACAGTTGTCACAGCGCCCGCACGGCGCGGCCGCCTCGTCGTCCAGCTGACGGCGCAGGAACTCCATCCGGCAGCCGCCCGTCGTCGCGTACTCCCGCATGGCCTGCTGCTCGGCGTCCCGCTGCCGGGCCACCCACGCGTACCGCTCCGTGTCGTACACCCACGGCCGGCCCGTGCTCTCCCAGCCGCCCTTCACCCGCTTGACGGCCCCGTCCACGTCGAGCACCTTCAGCATCGTCTCCAGCCGCGTCCGGCGCAGCTCGACCAGCGGCTCCAGAGCGGGCAGCGACAGCGGCCGGCCGGCCGCCGCGAGCACGTCGAGGGTGCGGCGCACCTGCTCCTCCGGCGGGAACGCCACCGAGGCGAAGTACTTCCAGATCGCCTCGTCCTCCTTGCCCGGAAGCAGCAGCACCTCCGCGTGCTCCACCCCGCGCCCGGCGCGGCCCACCTGCTGGTAGTAGGCGATGGGGGAGGAGGGCGAACCGAGGTGCACGACGAAACCCAGGTCCGGCTTGTCGAAGCCCATGCCGAGCGCCGAGGTCGCCACCAGCGCCTTCACCCGGTTCGCGAGCAGGTCCTCCTCGGCCTGCTGCCGGTCGGCGTTCTCCGTCCGGCCCGTGTACGAGGCGACCGTGTGCCCGCACTGGCGCAGATGGGCCGTCACCTCCTCGGCCGCGGCGACCGTCAGCGTGTAGATGATCCCGGACCCGGGCAGCTCGTCGAGATGGTCCGCCAGCCAGGCCAGCCGGTGCGCCGCGTCCGGCAGCCGCACCACCCCGAGGCTCAGGCTCTCCCGGTCCAGCGGCCCGCGCAGCACCAGCGCGTCCGTGTCCGCCCCCGTCCCCAGCTGCTCGGCGACGTCCGCGGTCACCCGGGCGTTCGCCGTCGCCGTCGTGGCGAGCACCGGCACCCCGCCCGGCAGCTCCGCGAGCATCGTCCGCAGCCGCCGGTAGTCGGGCCGGAAGTCATGCCCCCAGTCCGAGATGCAGTGCGCCTCGTCGACCACCAGAAGACCCGTGGCGGCCGCGAGCCGGGGCAGCACCTGATCGCGGAAGTCGGGGTTGTTGAGGCGCTCCGGCGAGACCAGGAGCACGTCGACCTCGCCCGCCGCCACCTCCTGCTGGACGGTGTCCCACTCCTCCGTGTTCGACGAGTTGATCGTGCGCGCGCGGATGCCCGCCCGCGCGGCCGCCTCCACCTGGTTGCGCATCAGCGCGAGCAGGGGCGAGACGATCACGGTCGGACCCGCGCCGCGTTCGCGCAGCAGCGAGGTCGCCACGAAGTACACCGCCGACTTGCCCCAGCCGGTCCGCTGCACGACCAGGGCCCGGCGTCTGTCCGCCACCAGCGCCTCGATGGCGCGCCACTGGTCCTCGCGGAGTCTCGCCGTGCCCGTCGGATCCGAGACGAGACGGGCGAGCACGGCGTCGGCGGCGGCGCGAAGGGCGGCACGGTCCTCGGTGCGGTCTGCGTGGTTCATGCCCCCATGCAACCCGATCGGTCGGACAATGCGCGAACGAGCCGCCGCGCCTGTGGATAACCTCGGCGACCCCGGCCCGAGGAGTTATCCACAGGGGTTTCGCGATCGAGGGTGCTCGCGGGACCGTCGTGACCATGAACACGAACCACCACGAATCCCACGGCCCGTCCGCGACCCAGCAGATCACCCTGCGCGGGCCCGCCGAGCTGGCCGACGCGCTGCCGTTCATGCTCGGCTTCCACCCGAGCGACTCCGTCGTCCTCGTCGCGCTGCACGGCGAGCGCGGCCGCTTCGGCGGCCGGGTCCGCGTCGGCATCCCGGGCTCACCGCACGAATGGCCCGCCATCGCCGACCACCTGGCCGAGTGCCTCGTCGAAGGCTGCGCCCGGCGCGGCGACCGGCCCGACGCCATCGTCGTCTTCCTCTGCCAGGAGCCCAGGCCCGGCGAGACCGGCCGCCAGGTGACGGAGCGGCTGCGCCCCTTCGCCCAGCGCCTGCGCACCGCCTGCGGCGCGCTCGACATCCCCGTCCTCGAAGCCCTCTGCATCTCCGACGGCCTCTACTTCTCGTACGTCTGCCCCAATGCCGGCTGCTGCTCGCCCGACGGCACCCCGCTCGCCCTCTCCGGTACGTCGGTGATGGCCGCGTCCGCCGCCTACGCGGGCATCCAGGTGCGCGGCACGCTCAAGGAGATGGAGGCCCGGCTGAAGCCCCGCGGCACCGAGTACGACGCGGCGCAGCGCGCGGCGCTGAACGACGCCGCCACCGTCATCGTGCCCAGGATCCTCGACGGATCCGTCGGCACCCTCGCCCGCCAGGAGACCCGCGACACCACCATCGGCCTCATCCGCAGGCTTGTCGAGCGGTACTCCGCACCGCCCGCGAAGCCGACCGGCCCGGCGGGCGCCGCCGCCTCCCGCCGGAGCGCCCTCCCACCCGCCGCGACCGCCGCCGACGAGAGGGACGACGCGCTGCTCAGCGCCGACGAGGCCGCCACCCTCATCCTCGGACTGCAGGACCGCGAGACCCGCGACCAGGCCGCCGAATGGATGGAAGGCCCCGAGGCCGCCCCGGCCCTGCGGCTCTGGCGGGCCCTGGCCCGGCGCTGCGTCGCCCCGTACCAGGAGTACGCGGCGGCCCCGCTGACCCTGGCCGGCTGGGTCGCCTGGTCTCTCGGCGACGAACCATCCGCCCGGGTCGCCCTCGGCCTCGCCCTGGAGACCGACCCCCACTACCTCTTCGCCCGGCTGCTCCACCAGGCGTGCAACGAGGGCCTGGACCCCGAGTCGCTCCGCGAGTGTCTGCGCAAGGAGCGGGCCGCCCGCCTCGCCGCCGGTCAGCGCCCGGAGGACGAGGAGGGCCACGGCGAGCCGGCTGACCCCGAACCCGTGTCCGACCCCGTGCCCGGCACGACCCGGTCCCGGCGGCGGGCCCGTACGGTCGCGCGGCGGGCCGCACGGCAGGCCGGGCTGCGGACGACGGCAGCCGGCCCGCGGGCCCCGCGCGCCCAGACGCCCCCCGCGCGGCCCGGGAGCGCGGCCGTGCGCCGCACCGGCCGGCGCGACGCGAGGACCGGAGAGTGAGGGCCGTGACCCGTCGGCCCGCGGCGGCGTTCACCTCTGTGGCGGTACCGCGGGAGCGGTGGCGCCGCCCGACGGCCGGACCCGCGGACCGCCGGGACCGCCCGCTCGGCCCCGAGCCCGGTCGCCGCCGGGCCCGGCCGAGCAGCCCGGACCGCACAGAGAGCGCCGTACACGCGTCATGGCCCCCAGCCCCGCCCAGGCCCCCGGATCCTCCGCCGGACCTCCGTCCCGCACCGGAGCCCCGCCCCAGGGACCGGGCCACGGGGCGAGCCGCCCCGTGGAACTCCCCGCCGCGCACGACATGCTCGTCGGCGTCGCCCTGCCCGCCCTCGCCGTCAGCCCCCGGCACGGCCAGCTCACCGGAACCGGCCTCGACGGGGTGTTCCTCGCCGGGCGCCGGCTCCTCGCCCGCTGCGTCCTGCGGATCGCCGGACGCGAACCCGTCCCGCTCCACGGCCGGACGACCACGGCCGACCGCGCCGACTTCCTGGCCGTCCTGCGCACGCCCGGCGACACCGGGCCCGACCCCGGTCTCGTCGTCGAACGGACCCGCGAGGCCGACGGCACCGAGCGGATCACCGTGCGCAGCTCGTCCGCCCGCCCGCTGCGGCTCCCGGTGGAGCTCGCTCTGGGCACGGATCTCGCGGATCTGGGCGCGGTGGCGGCCGGCCGGCCGGGGCCCGAGCTCGCCGCGAGCGTTCACGGCACCGGGCTCCGCTGGACGGCCGGCGACGGCACCGCCGTCGCCGTCTCGGCCGACCCGCCGCCCAGCGAATCCCTCGCCGCCGCCGGATTGCTCCGCTGGGAGGCCGCACTGGCCCCCGGAGGCGACTTCGTCCTCACCCTCCGCATCCGGGCGGAGCGGGCCGGCCGCGCCCTCGGGCCCGGCTCCGGCTCCGGCGGCGGCCGGCCGGGCGGGCACGTCCTCGCCGACGCCGTCGCCGAGGGGGACGACGCGCGGCTCGGGCCGCTGCTGCGGACCTCCGTCGCCGACCTGCGCGCGCTGCTCCAGCGCGACCCCGCGCACCCGGCCGACGTCCACCTCGCCGCCGGAGTGCCCTGGCGCTGCGGGCCCGTCACCGCCGAGGCCCTCTGGGCCGCCCGAATGGTCCTGCCCCTCGGCACCCGGCTCGCCGTCACCACCCTGCGCGCCCTCGCCCGTACCCAACTGCGCGGCCCGGGCCCCGAATCGGGACGCATCCCCGGGCCGCTCCGGGACGCGGGCCCCCACCTGCCGCCCCGCTGCACCGGCGTCGAAGCCACCCTCGCCTTCCCCGTCGTGCTCGCCGAGGCCCGCCGCTGGGGACTGCCCGAGCCCGACCTCGCGGAGCTGCTCCCGGTCGCCGAGCGCTGCCTCGACTGGCTGCGCGGGGCCCTGGACGGCAGCGGCTTCGTGCCGGACCCGTGGCCCGCCGGGCCGGCCCGGGCCGAGACGCAGGCCCACGCGTACCGCGCGGCCCTGCTCGGCGCAGATCTGCTCGACGCCGGCGGGCGGCCCGGCAGCGACGCGTGGCGGGAGTGGGCGCGGGCACTGCGCGCGCGCTTCCGCGACCGGTTCTGGCTCGACGACCCGTCCGGGGGCCGGCCCGCGCTCGCCCGCACGGCCGACGGCCGTGCGCTGCCTCACCTCGGCGGCTGGGCCGCGCACCTGCTCGACACCGGGCTCACCGCCGCGGGCGGTCCGGCGCCCGGGCTCCTCGACAAGGCGCAGACCGAGCGGCTCGCCCGGCTGCTCACGGCCCCGGGTCTCGACTCGGGCTGGGGGCTGCGCGGCCTCGGTGAGAAGGAACCCGGCTACAACCCGTTCGGCCACCGGTCGGGGACGGTCCGGCCGCACGAGACCGCCGTCGCGGTCGCCGGCCTCGCCGCCGCGGGACACGAGCGCGAGGCGGCCGCGCTGCTGCGCGGGATCCTCGACGCGGCGGACGCCTTCGACCACCGGCTGCCCGAGATGTTCGCCGGCGAGCGGCGGACGCCCGGAGCTGTGCCGGCGGCGCATCCGGCGGCCTGCCGGCCCGCGGCCGTCGCCGCCGCGGCCGGGGTGCAGCTCCTCACCACCCTCGTCGGCGTCCGCCCCGACGTACCCGGCCGCACGGTCGCCCTGCACCCGCTCCGCTCGGCCCCGCTCGGCGAGGTCCGGCTCTCCGGACTCCGGGTCGCGGGGGAGCCGTTCGCCGCCCGGGTCGGTCGGCTCGGCCTCGGCATGGTCGAGGAGGCCGCGCCCGGCCTCCAGCTCGGCGTCTGACCCCGCGCGGGCATTTCCACGGCCGCGAGCGGGACACAACGGAAGAACCGGGGGTGGGGAGGGGGCGGGGGAGGGAAGAAGTGGCGGCCGATCCTCCGCACAGGAGTGTTTATCGTCAGGGAGACGACTATGATCGCCGCATGCCTCCCTACGACCCGTCGGCCTTTCCGCCCTTCGCTGTCACCGTCGATCTGGTCGTACTCACCGTGCGGCGCCACTCCCTGTGCGCCCTCGTCGTGAAACGGGGTGAGCCCCCGTTCCAGGGAAGCTGGGCGCTGCCGGGCGGATTCGTCCGGGCCGACGAGGACCTCGACGCCGCCGCCGCGCGCGAGCTGGTCGAGGAGACCGGCCTGTGCGTCCACGACCCCGGCACGCCCGCGCCCGTACCCGGACACGGAGCACACCTGGAGCAGCTGGCGACGTACGGCGCGCCCGACCGTGATCCGCGGATGCGGGTGGTGAGCGTGGCCCACCTCGCCCTCGCTCCCGACCTGCCCGCGCCGCGCGCGGGCGGAGACGCCAACAGCGCGCGCTGGGCGCCGGTCGAGGAGCTGATCGGCCCGGACGGCGCGGCGGAGCACGAGGGCGAGCAGCCGTCGCCGCTCGCGTTCGACCACACGCGGATCCTCTCCGACGGCGTCGAGCGCGCCCGTTCCAAGATCGAGTACTCCTCGCTGGCCACCGCCTTCTGTCCGCCCGAGTTCACGGTCGGCGAGCTGCGCCGGGTCTACGAGGCGGTGTGGGGCGTCGCGCTCGACCCGCGCAACTTCCACCGCAAGGTGACCGGCACGCCCGGCTTCCTCGTGCCGGCGGGCGGCACCACGACCCGTCAGGGCGGCCGCCCCGCCCAGCTGTTCCGCGCCGGTGGGGCCACGCTCCTGAACCCGCCGATGCTGCGCCCGGAGGTGTAGGGGCGTCCCGCCCGGTTCGGACGGGCTCGCCGTGGCCCGACCGGCGGGGCACGCTCCCGAGCCGGTTCCCCGGCGGCTCCGAGCCGCCAACCATGCACCAAAAGTCCGAAATAGGGCGTTATCTTGCTGGGATAGCCGCCCTGCCGCGGAGCGGTCTCACCTACCCGCGAGAGAAGCGATGCTCCAGGCCATCGGACTCACCAGCACCCCGCGCCGGGACCTTCCGCCCGCCGTGGACGATCTCACCTTCGAGGCCCGGCCGGGCGCCGTCACCGCCCTGCTCGGGCCGGCCGGCGCCGGCAAGACCACCGCCCTGCGACTGATGCTCCAGCTCGAACCGGGCCGTGGCGTCACCTACTTCCGGGGCCGCCCGCTGCACCGCGTCGCCCAGCCCGCACGGGAGGTCGGCGTACTGCTCGGCGACGTGCCCGGCCACCCCTCCCGCACCGTGCGCAGCCAGCTGCGCATGCTCTGCGCCGCCGTCGGCGTCCCCGGCGTCCGGGCCGACGACATGCTCCGGACCGTCGGCCTCATCGGCGTGCACGACCAGCGGATCGGCACCCTCCCGCTCGGCATGGACCGCCGACTGGGCCTCGCCTCCGCCCTGTTGGGCGACCCGCACGCGCTGCTCCTCGACGAGCCGGGTGCCGGCCTCTCCGTACGCGAGAGCGCCTGGCTGTACGAACTCCTGCGCACCCACGCCGAAGAGGGCGGCACCGTCCTCTACACCACGGCCGACCCGAAGGACGTCGCCCGCAACGCCGACCGGGTCGTCACCCTCGAACGGGGCAGGCTGGTCGCCGACCAGGACGCCGCCGAGTTCGCCCGCACCCGGCTGCGCCCCCGGGTCGCCGTGCGCACCCCGCACGCGGCCCGGCTCGCCGCCGTCCTCGCCCAGGAGTCCCGCGCCGCCCGCCGCCCGGTGGAGGTGGTGGCGGAGGGCGGCAACCGGATCTCGGTGTACGGCAGCGACTGCGCCACGGTCGGAGAGGCCGCGTTCCGCAACGGCGTGCTCCTGCACCGGCTCGCCGACGAGACCGGCGTGACGGGCGTGACGGGCATGACCGACGAGACCGGCAAGACCGGCGTGACGGTCGTGACCGGCGAGACCGGCGAGACCGGCGTGACCGGCGGGCCGCGCCAGACCGGCGAAACGGGCCCAGCCGTCCCCGACGCCGTCACCCCCTTCCCGCCCCTGGGCCCCTCGGCCTTCGCCGCCGGAACCCCCACGCCTTCAGCCCCCGAGACCCCCACACCCCCTCCCTCCGAGACCCTGGCGCCCCGGCCCTCCGAGGCCCCGGCGCCCCCTGCTTCCGTGGCCCCGGTCGTCCCCGCCCCCCGCCTCCGCACCTCCCGTCGTGCGCCCCACCGCTCTCCGCTCCGGCCGGTGCGCTACGAGGTCCGCCGCCTCCTCGGTGTGCCGTCCACTCCGCTCGTGGCCGTGGGCGTGCTGCTGATCTCCGTGGTGCTCGCCGTGCTGCTCGCGCGCAGCGGACGTACTCCGCTGCCCGCGGTCCTGGCCGGCTGGCCCGGGCTCTCCCCGCTGCCGCCGGCGGCGCTCGGGGCGGGGCTGCTCGGCGCGTTCTCGTTCGGCGAGGAGTACCGCTACCCGGCGCTCACCACCGGACGCGGCGCCGTCCCGCGCCGACTGGGCCTGCTCCTGGCGAAGCTCGCGGTCGCGGCGGTCGTCGGGGCGGTGCTCGCGGTGCTCGTCGTGGTGGCCGATCTGGAGGCACTGCGCCTCGTCTACGGCGGCGAGTTGATCCCCGTACCGCACAACTGGCCGACGCTGTGCGCAAATTGGTTCGGTCTGGTGATCGGCTGCGCCTGGGCCGGGGTGCTCGGGGCCGGTGTCTTCCGGGCGGCGGCCGCCGGAGTCGCCGCAGTCCTCGCCGTGCCCGTCGTCTTCGCGCCACCGCTGGGGCAGTTGCTCTCCGGGGTGCCCGGCCGTTCCCTGGCCGGACTCCCGGCCCGGCTGCGCGAGTTCGCACGGGTGGAGTGGTCGACGGCCGCGGACCGCTGGGTGATGGGGGCGGTGCGGGTGGTCGGGCAGCCCGTGGGAGTGGCGCTGGCCCTGACGTTGACGGTCCTGCTCTGTGCCTATGTGCTCAGCGGGCTGCGCAGCAGAGCACGTTGGTGATCACATTCGGATCGAAAGGTTCCGCTTCGGCGGCAACTGCCTTGGAAAATGCCGTTTATGCCCCATTGATCGTCAATTGTGTAGCAGGTGCCGATCACCCTTTCGTGTGCTTTTCACCAAAGACCTCAAGGGGCACGGGAGCCACGCCGACAAAGGATGCGTGAGTACCCTTGCGCACACGATGATGACCGCCGCCCGCCCCGTCGAGTCCGGCCTCGGCGCCCCGGGCGATCTCGACCGCTACCCCTACGCGGAGGCCCCCGCGGCCGAGCGTGTGGGCCCGCCCTCCTGGGAGGGGGCGGACGACCTCGGCCGGGTCGGCCGCCGGGCCGCCGGCAGCCGCGGCCGCGGACTGCACGGGCAGCTCGTCCAGCAGCTCGGTCAGATGATCGTCTCCGGCGACCTCGGCGCCGACCGTCCCCTCGTACCCGAGGAGATCGGTCAGCGCTTCGAGGTCTCCCGCACCGTCGTCCGCGAAAGCCTGCGCGTCCTGGAGGCGAAGGGTCTGGTCAGCGCCCGCCCCAACGTCGGCACCCGGGTCCGGCCGGTCAGCGACTGGAACCTGCTCGACCCCGACATCATCGAGTGGCGCGCCTTCGGCCCGCAGCGCGACGACCAGCGGCGCGAGCTGAACGAGCTGCGCTGGATCATCGAGCCGCTCGCCGCCCGGCTCGCCGCGGGACACGGCCGCGAGGACGTCCAGCAGCGCCTCGCCGACATGGTCGAGATCATGGGGCACGCGTACGCCCAGGGTGACGCGATCACCTTCTCCCGCGCCGACACCGAGTTCCACGCGCTGCTCATCCAGCTCGCCGGCAACCGCATGCTGGAGCACCTCTCCGGCATCGTCGGCGCCGCCCTCCAGGTCTCCGGAGCCCCCGCCACCGGCTGCGACCGGCCCAGCGAGGGCTGCCTCTCGCACCACGCCCGGATCGTCGACGCCCTCGCCGCCGGCGACGCCCTCGGCGCCGAGACGGCCATGCGCCAGCTGCTGACCGTCCACCCCGAGGTGGAGCGCGTCGTGCCGGCTCCCCGCGAGCACTGATCCACGCCGTGGCCGACCGCGCCGTGCCGCCCGCACCGCGTGCCGCCGGACTCGAGCGGAGCCCGGGGGCGGACCCCCATCCCCGGGTGTGCCAGGGTCCGGCGGCACCGAGGTGCGCCCGCCGGCCGTGCCGGGCGGGCGCGATGGTGTGGGGCAGGGCGGGGCGATCATGCCGCTTCCGGATGTTTCCTGACGGATTCGCCACAATTGAGGTGTGACTCGGGCCACGCGGATTGGGCGTAACGCTCCTCGAAGCCGCGCGATGACCTAAGAGGTGACAGCCGAGGAAGGAATACAGCAGCCGCTCACGGCGCTGTGCAGTTCCCCGGCCCAGCCCGCGCCGTCGGCTCATTCCCCGTCGACGGTCGTCGGCTCCAGTCCGATCCAGGGCGGGGCCGGAAGCCGTTTTCCATCGTTCCGAGAGGTTGTTCGTGTCGGCCAGCACATCCCGTACGCTCCCGCCGGAGATCGCCGAGTCCGCATCTGTGATGGCGCTCATCGAGCGGGGAAAGGCTGATGGGCAGATCGCCGGCGATGACGTGCGTCGGGCCTTCGAGGCTGACCAGATTCCGCCAACCCAGTGGAAGAATGTTCTGCGCAGCCTCAATCAGATCCTCGAGGAAGAGGGTGTGACGCTGATGGTCAGTGCAGCGGAGTCGCCGAAGCGCACCCGCAAGAGCGTCGCAGCGAAGAGCCCGGCCAAGCGCACCGCCACCAAGACCGTCACCGCCAGGCCGACGACCGTGACGAAGAGCGTCGCGGCCGCCACCACGGCCTCGGCGGCCGAGAGCGCGGACCCGGCCGACGAGGCCGGCTCTCCGGCCAAGAAGGCCGCGGCGAAGAAGACCGTCGCCAAGAAGGCGGTGGCCAAGAAGACCGTCGCCAAGAAGACGGCCGCCAAGAAGACCACGGCCAAGAAGGACGACGAAGAGCTCCTCGAGGCCGAGGACCTGCTGGACGACGTCGCGCCCGGCAAGGACGAAGAAGAGACCGAGGGCGAGAGCAAGGGCTTCGTCCTGTCCGACGAGGACGAGGACGACGCGCCGGCGCAGCAGGTCGCCGTCGCCGGTGCCACCGCCGACCCGGTCAAGGACTACCTCAAGCAGATCGGCAAGGTCCCGCTGCTCAACGCCGAGCAGGAGGTCGAGCTCGCCAAGCGCATCGAGGCCGGTCTGTTCGCCGAGGACAAGCTGGCGAACTCCGACAAGATCGCCCCGAAGCTCAAGCGCGAGCTGGAGATCATCGCCGAGGACGGCCGCCGGGCCAAGAACCACCTCCTGGAGGCCAACCTCCGTCTGGTGGTCTCGCTGGCCAAGCGCTACACCGGCCGCGGCATGCTCTTCCTGGACCTGATCCAGGAGGGCAACCTCGGTCTGATCCGCGCGGTCGAGAAGTTCGACTACACCAAGGGCTACAAGTTCTCCACGTACGCCACCTGGTGGATCCGTCAGGCGATCACCCGCGCCATGGCCGACCAGGCCCGCACCATCCGTATCCCGGTGCACATGGTCGAGGTCATCAACAAGCTCGCCCGTGTGCAGCGCCAGATGCTCCAGGACCTGGGCCGCGAGCCCACCCCGGAGGAGCTGGCCAAGGAGCTCGACATGACCCCGGAGAAGGTCATCGAGGTCCAGAAGTACGGCCGCGAGCCGATCTCGCTGCACACCCCGCTGGGCGAGGACGGCGACAGCGAGTTCGGTGACCTCATCGAGGACTCCGAGGCCGTCGTCCCGGCCGACGCGGTCAGCTTCACGCTGCTGCAGGAGCAGCTGCACTCCGTCCTCGACACGCTCTCCGAGCGTGAGGCGGGCGTCGTCTCCATGCGCTTCGGTCTCACCGACGGGCAGCCGAAGACGCTCGACGAGATCGGCAAGGTCTACGGCGTGACGCGTGAGCGCATCCGTCAGATCGAGTCGAAGACGATGTCGAAGCTGCGGCACCCGTCGCGTTCGCAGGTGCTGCGCGACTACCTCGACTGATCCACTGGTCGGCTGATCGACGGGTCCACTGATCCGAGACATGTCGAAGGGCCCGGTTCCCCGTGGGGACCGGGCCCTTCGGCATGTCCGCGCGTGCGCGGAGCGCTCGCCTGGACGACGCTGGGTGAAACGACATCACCGGAGAGTCAGGAGGCTCCATGCGTCGTCCCATCGCCCGAGCTTTGACCGGTGCCCTGGTCCTGGTCGCCGCGGCCGTGGCGCCGCTCGCCGCCGCGGCTCCCGCGTCCGCCGACAGCGTCGTGGTCGGCGGCACGCCGATCAAGATCACCGAGGCGCCGTGGGTCGTGGCGCTGTCCAGCCGTGACCGGTTCGGGGGTACGCGGGCGGGGCAGTTCTGCGGCGGCGTGGTCGTCGCCCCGACCAAGGTGCTCACCGCTGCCCACTGCCTGGGGCGCGACGCGCTGGGCGGAGAGCCCTGGCAGCTGCGCGACTTCGCGGTCATCGCGGGCCGCAGCTCGCTGCGCGGTCAGGGCGGCCAGGAGATCAGGGTCGCCGACACCTGGGTGAACCCCGACTACGACCCTTCGACCAACTCCGGGGATCTGGGCGTCGTCACGCTGGAGCAGGCGCTGCCCTCGTCGTACGTGATCGAGGTCGCCGCCCGGGACGATCCGGCGCTCGCCGCGGGCACGCCGGCGGACGTGTACGGCTGGGGCGACACGACCGGCAACGGCACGTACGCGATGTCGCTGCGCTCGGCGCGGGTGCAGGTGCTGCCCGACGCGTCCTGTGAGCGCGCGTACCCGGCCGGCTCCGGGGCCGCGTACCGGGGCGCCACGATGCTGTGCGCGGGCGACCCGGGCGGGGGCAGGGACGCCTGTCAGGGCGACAGCGGCGGTCCGCTGGTGGCGAAGGGGCGGCTGATCGGCCTGGTGTCGTGGGGGAGCGGCTGTGGGCAGGCGGAGAACCCCGGTGTCTACACCCGGGTCTCCGCAGTGCTGCCGAAGCGTTTCTGACGCGCCGTCCCGCGTCGGCCCGCGCACCTGTACCGGTGACTCGGTGTCAGGCGGCGGTGACGGTGTGAGAACGGGCGGCCACCCCCTCGTGCAGCGGGGGTGGCCGCCCGTCGGCCGGTCGTCAGGAACCGGCCCGTGGCTCGTCGGGGATGCGAGGCGTCAGTGGTCGTCGCCCTGGGTGCGGGCCGGCACGTCGGTGAGCCGGTCCGTCTCATCCTGTATATCCGCGGCGATCTTCTTGAGTTCCGGCTCGAACTTGCGCCCGTGGTGAGCGCAGAAGAGCAAGTCACCACCGCTGATCAGCACGACGCGCAGGTATGCCTGGGCGCCGCAGCGGTCGCATCGGTCAGCGGCCGTCAGGGGGGTCGCGGGGGTCAGAACAGTAGTCACGTCGCCTCTTCTCTAGCTCGACGAGCTGTCGTACCAGGGTCAACATCCAACCAGGCCGAAAACGTTCCCGCTCGTGGCTTTTCCTTGAAACTTTTTCCCAAGGTGGCTGTCTGCTGCCGGTTGGCGGCGAATGAGCCGTATTGCGCTAGCTCTACGGGTTTCGCATTGCTGTGTGTGGTCGTGCCCTCCCGGCGGGTTGCCGGTTGTTCATGAGGACGTGCCCCGAGGCTAAATGGTTCATGCCCGGAAGGGAACGTGATGTTTGCGTCACCCCATCGAGGGATCGAACATCCATGCGACTCTGGACTAGCATGAGTCATCAGGAGGGTGGCGTGACAACGGCTCTACCAGGCATCGGTACCCTCTGACCGGTGACCGACGCCGGGCCTTACCCCACGGGGCCAGTTTTCAAATTCAGCGAGGAGCGAACCGCGTGACCGCCGAGACGTCCGTGCCGTCCAGTGCGCTGCTGACCGCAGACCGTGACGGTTCCAACTACACCGCGCGGCACCTGCTCGTCCTCGAAGGGCTCGAAGCCGTCCGCAAGCGCCCCGGTATGTACATCGGGTCGACCGACAGCCGCGGTCTGATGCACTGCCTCTGGGAGATCATCGACAACTCCGTCGACGAGGCCCTCGGCGGCTACTGCGACCACATCGACGTCGTGCTCCACGACGACGGCTCCGTCGAGGTGCGCGACAACGGCCGCGGCATCCCCGTCGACGTCGAGCCCAAGACCGGTCTGTCCGGCGTCGAGGTCGTCATGACCAAGCTGCACGCCGGCGGCAAGTTCGGCGGCGGCTCGTACGCGGCCTCCGGCGGTCTGCACGGTGTGGGCGCCTCCGTGGTGAACGCGCTCTCCGCCCGCCTCGACGTCGAGGTGGACCGCAACGGCGCGACCCATGCGATCAGTTTCCGCCGCGGCGTCCCCGGCATCTTCACCGAGGCCGGCCCGGACAGCCCCTTCGACCCGGCCGGCGGCCTGCGCAAGGGCAAGCGCGTCCCCAGGACCCGCACCGGCACCCGGGTGCGCTACTGGGCGGACCGCCAGATCTTCCTCAAGGACGCCAAGCTCTCCCTGGAGACGCTGCACCAGCGCGCCCGCCAGACCGCCTTCCTCGTCCCCGGCCTCACCATCGTCGTCCGCGACGAGCGCGACCTCGACGGCGTGGGCAAGAGCGAGGAGACGTTCCGCTTCGACGGCGGCATCAGCGAGTTCTGCGAGTTCCTCGCCCAGGACAAGGCCGTCTGCGACGTGCTGCGCCTCACCGGCCAGGGCACCTTCAAGGAGACCGTCCCGGTCCTCGACGACCGCGGCCACATGACCCCCACCGAGGTCACCCGCGAGCTCGGCGTCGACGTGGCCCTGCGCTGGGGCACGGGCTACGACACGACGGTCAGGTCCTTCGTCAACATCATCGCCACGCCCAAGGGCGGCACCCACGTCTCCGGCTTCGAGCAGGCGATCACCAAGACGGTCAACGAGGTGCTGCGCGCCGCCAAGCTGCTGCGCGTCGCCGAGGACGACATCGTCAAGGACGACGCCCTCGAAGGGCTCACCGCCGTCGTCACCGTCCGCCTCGCCGAGCCGCAGTTCGAGGGCCAGACCAAGGAGGTGCTCGGCACCTCCGCGGCCCGCCGGATCGTCGCCAACGTGGTCGCCCGGGAGCTGAAGGCGTTCCTGACCTCCACCAAGCGCGACGCCAAGGCGCAGGCCCGCGCCGTCCTGGAGAAGGCCGTCGCCGCGGCCCGTACCCGGATCGCGGCCCGCCAGCACAAGGAGGCGCAGCGCAGGAAGACCGCGCTGGAGTCCTCCTCGCTGCCCGCCAAGCTCGCCGACTGCCGCAGCGACGACGTCGAGCGCAGCGAGCTCTTCATCGTCGAGGGAGACTCCGCGCTCGGCACCGCCAAGCTCGCCCGCAACAGCGAGTTCCAGGCACTGCTCCCGATCCGCGGCAAGATCCTCAACGTCCAGAAGTCCTCCGTCTCGGACATGCTCAAGAACGCCGAGTGCGGAGCGATCATCCAGGTCATAGGGGCGGGCTCGGGCCGCACCTTCGACATCGACGCGGCCCGGTACGGGAAGGTCATCATGATGACCGACGCCGACGTCGACGGCTCCCACATCCGCACGCTGCTGCTGACCCTGTTCCAGCGCTACATGCGCCCCATGGTCGAGCAGGGACGCGTCTTCGCCGCCGTGCCGCCGCTGCACCGCATCGAGCTGGTCCAGCCCAAGAAGGGCCAGGACAAGTACGTGTACACGTACTCGGACAGCGAGCTGCGTCAGACCCTGCTGGAGCTCCAGCGCAAGGGGGTCCGCTACAAGGACGCCATCCAGCGCTACAAGGGCCTCGGCGAGATGGACGCCGACCAGCTGGCCGAGACCACCATGGACCCGCGCCACCGCACCCTGCGCCGGATCAACATCGGCGACCTGGAGGCGGCCGAGCAGGTCTTCGACCTCCTCATGGGCAACGACGTGGCCCCGCGCAAGGAGTTCATCACCAGCTCCGCCGCGACCCTGGACCGCTCGCGCATCGACGCCTGACCCCGGAACTCCCTCGCTGACCGGCCCGCCCGATACGACTGTCGGACGGGCCGGTCAGTCATTCCCGGGATGCCGTCACCTGATGGGGTGAAGAAGGCGGGAGAAGAGTCCGGTATCCGCCCAGTCTGTCCATCCTTGGGCACGCGGCCGAAACGGTTCGCTGACAAGGAGAGTTCACCGGTGGAGAAGCAGGACGGGCGCGATCCCGCGACGGTGCGGATCGACGACCCCTGGTACGACGAGCTCGCTGCCGGCTGGGGCGAGCATGACGGGGAGCAGCCGGCGGCCGGCGCCGTCCCCCGCCAGCAGGCTCCGGCCGCCCAGGCCCGGGTCCACACCGCTGCGGACATCTATCTGGAGGTCCAGCGGAGCCCCGCCTTCCAGGAAGTGCGCCGCCGATACCGCCGCTTCGTCCTCCCGGCCTCGCTCGCCTTCCTGCTCTGGTACCTGGCGTACGTCGTCGCCGCCACCGCCGCCCCCGCCCTGATGGCCCGCCCGGTCCTCGGCGCGGTCAACGTGGCCATGGTCGCCGGACTCGGCCAGTTCGCGACCACCTTCCTGCTCACCTGGGCCTACGCCCGGCACGCCCGGCTGCGCCGGGACCAGGCCGCCCTCGACCTGCGCTGGGACACCCAGGAGATGACCCGGGGGGTGCGGCGATGACCGGACACCAGACGACCGGCGACCACCAGACCCTGGCCCTCGTCCTGTTCAGCGTCTTCATCGCGGTCACCCTGGCGATCACCACCTGGGTCAGCCGCGACCGGCGCGGCTCCGCCGAGGAGTTCTACGCCGGAGGCCGGCTCTTCTCGCCCATGGAGAACGGCTTCGCCATCGCGGGCGACTACATGTCGGCCGCCTCCTTCCTCGGCATCTCCGGCCTGATCGCCCTCTTCGGCTACGACGGCATGCTCTACTCCGTCGGCTTCCTGGTCGCCTGGCTCGTCGTGCTGATGCTGGTCGCCGAACTCGTGCGCAACTGCGGCCGCTTCACCCTCGCCGACGTCGTCGCCGCCCGGATGACCGAGCGACCCGTCCGGATCGCCGCCGGCGCCTCCTCCGTGACGGTCTCGGTGCTCTACCTGGTCGCCCAGATGGTCGGCGCGGGCAGCCTGGTCGCCCTGCTGCTCGGCGGCACCAGCGGAGCCGCCCGCGCCTGGACGGTGATCGGCGTCGGCGCGCTCATGGTCGTCTACGTGTCGCTCGGCGGCATGCGGGCCACCACCTGGATCCAGATCGTCAAGGCCGTGCTCCTCATGGCCGGCACGATCGCCCTCACCGTGCTCGTCCTGATCCGCTTCCACGGCGACTTCGGGCAGCTGCTCACCACGGCGGCCGAACGCAGCGGCCACGGCGCGGCCTTCCTCGCGCCCGGACTGCGCTACGGCGGCGACTGGACCGCCCGCCTCGACTTCGTCAGCCTCGGCCTCGCCCTCGTGCTCGGCACCGCGGGACTCCCGCACATCCTGTCCCGCTTCTACACGGTGCCCACCGCGCGGGCGGCCCGCCGCTCCGTCGTCTGGTCCATCGGCCTCATCGGCGGCTTCTACCTGATGACGATCGTGCTCGGTTTCGGTGCGGCGGCCCTGGTCGGCCCCGACACGGTCCGCGCCTCCAACGCCGCCGGCAACACCGCCGTACCGCTGCTCGCCCTCGATCTCGGCGGCGGAGCGGGCTCCACCGGCGGCACCGTCCTCTTCGCCGTCGTCGCGGCCGTCGCCTTCGCCACCATCCTCGCCGTGGTCGCCGGCATCACCCTCGCCTCCTCCGCGTCGGTCGCCCACGACCTCTACGCCACGCTGCGCCGCCCGCACGCCAGACAGCACAGCGAGGTGACGGTCGCCCGGGTCGCCGCCGGCGGCATCGGGATCGCCGCGATCGGCCTCGGGCTGCTCGCCCGCGACCTCAACGTGGCCTTCCTGGTCGGCCTCGCGTTCGCCGTGGCCGCCTCCGCGAACCTGCCCGTGCTGCTGTACTCGTTGTTCTGGCGGCGGTTCACCACCAAGGGCGCGGTCTGGTCCGTGTACGGCGGACTGATCCCGGCCGTCCTGCTCGTCCTCGTCTCGCCGGTCGTCTCCGGCAGCCCCGAATCGCTCTTCCCCGGGGTCGACTTCCAGCTCTTCCCGCTGCAGAACCCGGGCCTGGTCTCCATCCCGCTCGGCTTCCTCGCGGGCTGGATGGGTACGGTCACCTCGACGGAGCCGCCGGACGAGGCCAAGCACGCCGAGACCGAGGTCCGGGCGCTCACCGGCGCGGGCGCGGTCTGAGCGGGGCGGACCGCTCGAACCGAGGTCCGCGCGCGGTCCGAGGTCCGCGCGGGCCCGGAAGCAGGTCCGCGCGGGCCGGGAAGGTCCGCGCGGGGCCGGAAGGGAGTCCGGCGGGGTCAGCGCGTGGCCGAGGAAGCCCACACGTACCGGTGCTCGGGGCGGCCCGTCTCGCCGTACTTCAGCGAGAGCCGCACCCGGCCGGTCCGCTCCAGGAGCTTGAGATAGCGCTGGGCGGTCTGCCGGCTCACCCCGGCCCGCTCGGCGATCTCCTGCGCCGACAGCGGCCCCCCGGCCGCGAGCAGCACCTGCCGCACCAGCTCGGCCGTGGTGGGGGAGTGGCCCTTCGGCAGCTCCGGTGCGACGGCGACGGCGGAGAGCGCGCCGAAGATCCGGTCGACCTCGGCCTGTTCCGCCTCGCCGCCGCCGTCGAGGGTGCGCCGCAGCGCCGCGTACGCCTCCAGCTTGGCGCGCAGCCCGGCGAAGCTGAACGGCTTCACCAGGTACTGGAGCGCCCCCTGCCGCATCGCCGCCTGGACGGTGGCCACGTCACGGGCCGCGGTCACCATGATCACGTCGCAGGGCCGGCCGAGGGCGCGCAGCTCCCGTACCACCGCGAGCCCGGTGCCGTCCGGGAGGTAGTGGTCGAGCAGGAGCAGATCCGCCGGGGTGCCGGCCGCGGCAAGGTCGGTGAGCCGGGCCAGGGCCTCGGCCGCCGAGTGGGCGATGCCCGCCACCCGGAAACCGGCCACCTTCTCCACGTACGCGGCGTTGATGCGCGCCACGTGGACGTCGTCGTCGACGACGAGGACGTCGATCACGGCGTTCACGGCGTTCACGGCGTTCACCGCGCCTCCTCCTCGCCCGTCACGGCCATGGGGTCGAGCGGCCCCTCGGAACCGGCCGCGTGGGGCTCGGGAACGGCTGCGTCGTGCTCGGGACCGGCCGGGTCGCCCAGTGCGCCGGCCGGGTCGCCCAGCGCACCGGTGGGGCTCAGTGCACCGGTTGCGTCGCCCAGCGCCTCCGGCAGCACGACCGTGAACTCCGCGCCGCCGTCCGCGCCGGTGCCGACGGTGGCGCTGCCGCCCTGGCGCTGCGCGAGCCGGCGGACCAGGGCGAGCCCGAGCCCGCGCTTGCCGTGCGCCGGCGGCTCCTTGGTGCTCCACCCCTCCGTGAAGATCAGCTCGCGCCGCTCGTCGGGCACGCCCGGACCGCTGTCGGTGACCCGGAGGACGACCGTCCGCCCCTCGGTGCGCAGATCGACCTCCACGCGCGCGTGCGGCGTGCCGGAGGCGGCGTCCAGAGCGTTGTCGACCAGGTTGCCGACGACCGTGACCAGCTCGCGCGGGTCGACGAGCCGGTCCGGGAGCAGCGAGCCGGGTGCGACGCGCAGCGAGACGCCCCGCTCGGCGGCGACCGTGGCCTTGCCGACGAGGAGTGCGGCGAGCAGCGGGTCGTGGACCTTCTCGGTGACCTGCTCGGCGGTCGCGCGGTGCACGCCGACCACCTCGTTGACGAACTCCACCGCCTCCTCGTGCATCTCCAGCTCCAGGAGCCCGAGGAGGGTGTGCATCCGGTTGGCGTGCTCGTGGTCCTGGGCGCGCAGCGCGTCGATCAGACCCCGGGTCGAGTCCAGCTCGCGGCCGAGCCGCTCCAGCTCGGTGCGGTCGCGGAGGGTGGCGACGGCGCCGCCGTCGTCCGTGGGCATGCGGTTGGCGATCAGCACCCGGCCGCCGCGCACGGTCAGCAGGTCCTCGCCGGTGGCCCGGCCCGCGAGTACGTCGGCGGTGCGGCCCGCGCCGAGCACCTCCTCCAGAGGCCGCCCGGTGGCCTCGGGCCCGAGACCGAGGAGCCGCTGCGCCTCGTCGTTCAGCAGCCGGATCCGGCCGGTCCTGTCGAGGGCCACGACGCCCTCGCGGATGCCGTGCAGCATCGCCTCGCGCTCGGCGAGCAGCGCCGAGATGTCGGAGAAGGCCAGGTCGTGGGTCTGCCGCTGGAGGCGGCGGGAGATCAGGTACGCGGCGAGCGCGCCGGCCGCCAGGGCGCCGCCGGCGTACCGGAGCAGCCCGGGGATCGCGGCCACGAGCCGGTCGCGCACGCTGTCGTACTCGATGCCCACCGACACCGCGCCGACGATCTCGCCGTGCTCGTCGCGCAGCGGCGCCTTGCCCCGGGCGGAGCGGCCCAGGGTGCCGCTGTCGATCTCCATCACCTGATGGCCGGCGAGTACGTCGCTCGGGTCCGTGGAGACGACCTCGCCGATCCGCTCGGCGTCCGGGTGCGACCAGCGCACCCCACGGGTGTCCATGACCACCACGTACTCGGCGCCGGTGGAGCGCCGGATCCGCTCGGCCTCGGTCTGTACCGGGCCTTGCGGGGAGGGCGGTGTGCTCGTCACCGCGGCGGCCGTCCGCGGAGTCGCGGCGGTCTCCGCGATGGCGAGGGCCCGGCGCATGGCCTGGTCGTCCAGCTGGGCGCTGAGCGGGGCCAGGAACAGCCCGGTGGCGAGCACCGTCACCCCGGCCGCGATGGCCAGCTGCATCAGCAGGACCTGCGAGAACATCCGCCGCGGCCACCCGAACCTGCGCCGGCGGACGGGCGGCCGCGCAGGGGCGGTGGATGCGGGGCTCATGGCGGAAACGGTACGGGGACGAGGGCACCGACCGGAAGTGTTGCCTCCGGAAGCGGCGCCTCCGCCCGGACCGACGCCGCGGCCCTGATCCACGGTGGGGCCGGATTCCCGTGGCGCCCGGATCGCTGGGGAGATCCCCGGTGGGCCAGGATCCCAGGTGGCGCCTGCCTATCCTGGGGGCTTCGCACGCGCACGCACCGACGTCCGGAGGCATGACCCTTGAGCACCCAGCAGATTCCCGTCGTCGTCCTGGCCGGGTTTCTCGGGGCGGGGAAGACCACCCTGCTCAACCAGCTGCTGCGCAGCGCGCGCGGGACGCGGATCGGGGTCATGGTCAACGACTTCGGCGACATCGGCATCGATGCCATGACCGTGGCCGGCCAGGTCGGTTCCACCGTCTCGCTCGGCAACGGCTGCCTGTGCTGCGCGGTGGACGCGAGCGAGCTCGACGAGTACCTGGAGGTGCTGACCCGCCCCGAGCTGCGGCTCGACGTGATCGTCATCGAGGCCAGCGGACTGGCCGAGCCGCAGGAGCTCGTCCGCATGGTCCTGGCCAGCGACAACGAGCGGATCGTCTACGGCGGCCTGGTCGAGGTGGTGGACGCGGCCGAGTTCGCCGCCACCCGCATCCGCCACCCGGAGACCGACCGGCACCTCGCCGTCGCCGACCTGGTCGTCGTGAACAAGGCCGACCGCGTGGCGGCGGAGGAGCTGCGGGCCGTACGGGAGACGGTCACCGGGCTCGCGCCGCGGGCGGCGGTCGTCGAGACCGCGCACGGGCGGATCGATCCGGAGCTGCTCTTCGACCGGGTGGTCCCGGACGGCGAGATCGCCGGGCAGATGTCCATCGAGGACGTCCTCTACGGCGACGACGACCCGCACGCGCACCCGCACGCCCACTACGACACCGTCTCCCTCGGCACGTCGGTCCCGCTGCACCCGCGCCGCCTGATGGCCTTCCTGGACTCGCGTCCCGAGGGCCTCTACCGCATCAAGGGCTTCGTCGACTTCGGCACGGCCGATCCGGACCACCGCTACGGCGTCCACGCCGTCGGCCGCTTCCTGCGCTTCTACCCCGAGCCCTGGCCGGCCGGCGAGGAACGGCTCACCCAGCTCGTCCTCATCGGCAGCGGCGTCGACGCCGCCGCCCTGCGCAAGGAACTCGCCGGCTGCGAGCAGAACGGCCCGGAGGACACGCCCGAGGAGCACAGCATGTGGGGTGTGCTCCGGTACGTGCGCCAGCCGGGCGAGGACGGCGCCGAGCCCGACGAGCCGACGGCCCCCTAGCTCGGGGCGGTCACCGGCGCGGGCGCGGCGCCCACCGCGGCCAGATAGGCGTCCAGGCCGTCGTCGGTCGCGCCGGCCCAGCCCACGTAGCCGTCCGGGCGGATCAGGAAGAGCCCGGTGCCGTACGCCTCGTACGCGGTGATCCGGGCCATGCGTATGTGCTCGGACGCCGGGGGTCGGGCCGGGAGTTCGGCGCCGACCGCGAGCAGGGTGAAGCGCGGATCCCGGAAGAGGTCGAAGAGGCGGCGGCCGTCGCCGTACGGGCCGTCCGGCGCCCGGTCGCCCGCGCGCAGCGCGTCCTCGGCGAGCCCGCCCCGCGTCTCCACGGCGAGCGACGAGTCCCGGTAGCCGAGGCCGAGCTGCTGGACCTCCTCGCCGCGCTGGGTGTTCTCGCCCTGCGCGCTCGCCCGGTGTATGCGGGTGCTGATGCCGAGGACACCGGCGGCGACGGGCAGCCGCTCGGCCTCGTACGAGTCGAGCAGCGTGGCCGGGGCGCCGTGCCGCAGCACCTGGCCGAGCTTCCAGCCCAGGTTGTAGGCGTCCTGGATGCCGGTGTTGAGGCCCTGGCCGCCCGCGGGGGAGTGGACATGGGCCGCGTCGCCCGCGAGGAAGACCCGTCCAGCACGGAAGCGGTCCGCCATCGCCGCCCGGGCGCGGAAGTCCGAGGCCCACACCACCTCGACGACGTCCTCCGCGGCGAGCGGGGTGCGTGCGGTGAGCAGCGCGCGGACCGCCTCGGGCGCGGTGTTCACGACGGCCGTCTCCTCCTCGAAGCCGGCGATCAGCTGGAACTGGTCCCCGCCGGGCAACGGGCACAGCGCCACGCCGCCGCCCTGCGCCGTGGGCCAGATGTGCCAGTTGCCGCGGTCGGTGACCGCCTCGGGCGAGAGCCGGACATCGGCGACGAGCATCGGACGCGGGTCTACGGTCTCGCCCGTCATCCCGATGCCGAGCGCCCTGCGGACCGTGGAACGCCCGCCGTCGGCCGCCACGAGGTAGGCCGCCCGCACCGTCTCGCGCGCCGCTCCACCTCCGCTGAGCTCTGCCTCGACTCCCTCGGCGGACTGACGAAAGCCGGTGAGCTCGGTGCCGAAGCGGACCTCGCCGCCCAGCTCGACCAGGCGCGCGTGGAGCAGCTCCTGGGTGCGTGACTGCGGGATGAGCAGCGTGTTCGCGTACGGGATCCGCTCGGTCGGCTCCGCGCGCTCCATCATGTCCCACTCGCCCTGCCGCTCGGCGCCCTCCCAGCGCAGCATCCGCGGATAGAGCGAGCCCGCCGCTTGGATCGCGGGGAGCAGGCCGAGGTCGTCGAGCACCTCCTGGCTGCGCGGCTGGAGTCCCTTGCCGCGCGAGCCCGGAAAGAGCCGGTCCGCCTTCTCGACGAGCAGGGTGCGCACGCCCCGGCGGGCCAGGTCGATCGCGAGCACCAGTCCGGTGGGTCCCGCTCCGGCGATCAGCACGTCCGCGTCCATGCCGCTGTCCGTCCTCGTGTCCATGCCACCCTCCCTTTCCTTAACGTCGTTAAGTGCCGCATGCCCAGACTTCCTTAACACCGTTAAGCTGTCAAGGGGATAACGTGGCGGCGTGGCGACGAAGAAGACGACCCGGCTGGAACCGGAGACGGTGGCGGAGACCGCCCTGCGCCTGCTGAACGAGCGCGGCCTCGACGGGCTGACGCTGCGCGCGATCGCGCAGGAGCTGAACGTCCAGGCGCCCGCGCTCTACTGGCACTTCAAGAACAAGCAGGCGCTGCTCGACGAGATGGCGACGGTCATGTACCGGCGGATGGTCGCCGACCCTGCGGCCCGGCCGGACGGCGAGCTGACCTGGCAGGAGCGGCTCCTCGCCGCCAACCGCGGCCTGCGCGCCGGGCTGCTGCGCTACCGCGACGGCGCCAAGGTCTACAGCGGCGCCCGCTTCACCGGCACCGACTTCGCCGCCGACATGGAGCACCAGCTCGGCGCGCTCGTCGACGCGGGCTTCTCGCTGCGCGAGGCGGTGCGGGCCAGCACCACGGCGTACATGTTCACGCTGGGCTTCGTCACGGAGGAGCAGGGCACCGAGCCGGTGCCCGGCGAGCCCCGCGAGGGCTTCGACGTCGAGCAGCGCGCCCAGCGGCTCGCGGACTACCCGCTCGCGGCCGCGGCCGGCGCGGAGCTCTTCGCCGACTACGACGACCGCTTCGAGGAGGGGCTGCGGCTGATCATCGCCGGGATCGAGGCGACGTACACGCCCGCCCGCTCCTGACGGGCCGGCCCCGGCCCTCACCACCCCGGAAACAACGACCCGCACCGACCCCGGAAACCACGACGCCCCCTGTCCCTCGCGATCACGCGGGACAGGGGGCGTCCGTACGGAACAGTCGGAACCAGCGGTCAGCCGATCGGTCCGGCCAGGACGTCCACCGGCTTCGCCAGCGGCGTGCCCGAGCCGTCGCGGCGTGGGTCCGGCTCAGGGAGCTCCACCGGGGTGCCGTTCTTCTGCGCGGCGCGGGCCGGGGTGGCGCCCGCCCAGGCCAGGACCAGGACGTCCTCGCCCTTCAGGAAGCGCTGGCAGCGCACGCCGCCGGTCGCGCGGCCCTTGCGCGGGTACTGGTCGAACGGGGTCAGCTTGGCCGAGGTGGGCGCGCCGGCGTCCAGCGTGCCCGTCGAGCCGGCCACCGTGAACACCACCGCGTCCGCCGCCGGGTCCACCGCCGTGAAGGAGAGGACCTCGGCGCCCGCGCTCAGCTTGATGCCCGCCATGCCGCCGGCCGGACGGCCCTGCGGCCGGACCTGGGAGGCCGGGTAGCGCAGCAGCTGGGCGTCGGAGGTGATGAAGACGAGGTCCTCCTCGCCGGTGCGCAGCTCGGTCGCGCCGACGATCCGGTCACCCTCCTTGAGGGTGATGACCTCCAGCTCGTCCTTGTTCGCCGGGTAGTCCGGCACCACGCGCTTCACCACGCCCTGCAGGGTGCCGAGCGCCAGGCCGGGCGACTCCTCGTCGAGGGTGGTCAGGCACAGCACCGTCTCGTCCGCCTCCAGGGACACGAACTCCGACAGCTGCGCCCCGCCGGCCAGGTTCGGCGCGGCGGCCGTGTCCGGCAGCTGGGGCAGGTCGATCACGGCGACCCGCAGCAGCCGGCCGGCCGAGGTCACCACACCGATGTCGCCGCGCTGAGTGGCGGCCACCGCGGAGACGATCACGTCGTGCTTGGCCCGCTTGCCGTCCTGCGGGGTCGGCAGCGCCTCCGTCACCGTACGGGCGAGCAGGCCCGTGGAGGAGAGCAGCACCCGGCACGGGTCGTCCGCGACCTCCAGGGACGTGGCCGCGACCGGCGCGCCCGCCGACTCCAGGAGGACCGTGCGCCGGTCGGTGCCGAACTTCTTGGCGACTGCCGCCAGCTCGGCCGACACCAGCTTGCGCAGCTCCGCGTCGGACTCCAGGATCCGGGTGAGCTCCTCGATCTCCTCGGTGAGCCGGTCGCGCTCGCTCTCCAGCTCCAGCCGGTCGAACTTGGTGAGCCGGCGCAGCGGGGTGTCCAGGATGTACTGCGTCTGGATCTCGCTCAGCGAGAAGCGCTCCATCAGGCGCGCCTTGGCCTCCGCGGAGTTCTCGCTCTCCCGGATCAGCCGGATGACCTCGTCGATGTCGATCAGCGCGACGAGCAGGCCCTCCACCAGGTGGAGCCGGTCGCGCCGCTTGCCGCGGCGGAACTCGGAGCGCCGCCGGACCACGTCGAAGCGGTGGTCGAGATAGACCTCCAGGAGCTCCTTGAGGCCCAGCGTGAGCGGCTGGCCGTCGACCAGCGCCACGTTGTTGATGCCGAAGGACTCCTCCATGGGCGTCAGCTTGTAGAGCTGCTCCAGGACGGCCTCCGGCACGAAGCCGTTCTTCACCTCGATGACCAGGCGCAGGCCGTGGTTGCGGTCGGTGAGGTCCTTGACGTCGGCGATGCCCTGGAGCTTCTTCGAGCCGACCAGGTCCTTGATCTTGGAGATGACCTTCTCGGGGCCGACCGTGAAGGGCAGTTCGGTGACCACGATGCCCTTGCGGCGGGCCGTCACGGTCTCGATCGTGGTCGTCGCGCGGATCTTGAAGGTGCCGCGGCCCGACTCGTACGCGTCCCGGATGCCGGACAGGCCGACGATCCGGCCGCCGGTCGGCAGGTCCGGGCCGGGCACGAAGCGCATCAGCGCTTCCAGGTCCGCGTTCGGGTGGCGGATCAGGTGCCGGGCGGCCGCGATGACCTCGCCCAGGTTGTGCGGCGGCATGTTGGTCGCCATGCCGACGGCGATCCCGGAGGCGCCGTTGACCAGCAGGTTCGGGTACGCGGCGGGCAGCGCGACCGGCTCCTGCTCCTGGCCGTCGTAGTTCGGGGCGAAGTCGACGGTGTCCTCGTCGATGGACTCCGTCATGAGGAGCGCGGCGGGGGCCATCCGCGACTCCGTGTACCGCATGGCGGCCGGCGGGTCGTCGTTGCCGAGCGAGCCGAAGTTGCCGTGGCCGTCCACCAGCGGGAGCCGCATCGAGAACGGCTGCGCCATGCGCACCATCGCGTCGTAGATCGACGCGTCGCCGTGCGGGTGCAGCTTGCCCATGACCTCGCCGACGACGCGGGCGCACTTGACGAAGCCGCGCTCGGGCCGCAGGCCCATCTCGCTCATCTGGTAGACGATGCGGCGCTGCACGGGCTTCATGCCGTCCCGGGCGTCGGGCAGCGCGCGCGAGTAGATCACCGAGTACGCGTACTCGAGGAAGGAGCCCTGCATCTCGTCGACGACGTCGATGTCGAGGATTCGCTCCTCGAACGCGTCGTCCGGCGGCGGTGTCTTCGTGCTGCGGCGGGCCATCGCGGCTGCGGCTCCTTCACCAACAAGGGTTGATCTGACGCGGACCATTGTGGACCGTGCCACCGACAACGCCGACCTCGACCCGGAAGAGGGACATCCGAAGCGGTCGGGAACTTCGCCAGGTGGCGGCGCGCTTGCATACAGTGGCAGGACTTTTCCGCTCCGCACTTTCCGCACAGCGATCGAAGGGACGTACATGCCCATGGGTCACACGGCCACGGCCTCGGCCGGCTCCGGCGGCCTGACAGCGACCGAGCACCGGCTGTCCAACGGCCTGCGCGTCGTGCTCTCCGAGGACCACCTGACCCCGGTCGCCGCGGTCTGCCTCTGGTACGACGTCGGCTCGCGCCACGAGATCAAGGGCCGCACCGGCCTCGCCCACCTCTTCGAGCACCTGATGTTCCAGGGCTCGAAGCAGGTCCACGGCAACGGGCACTTCGAGCTGGTGCAGGGCGCCGGCGGCTCGCTCAACGGCACGACGAGCTTCGAGCGCACCAACTACTTCGAGACCATGCCCGCCCACCAGCTGGAGCTCGCGCTCTGGCTGGAGGCGGACCGCATGGGCTCGCTGCTCGCCGCCCTGGACGACGAGTCCATGGAGAACCAGCGCGACGTCGTCAAGAACGAGCGCCGCCAGCGCTACGACAACGTGCCGTACGGCACCGCTTTCGAGCGCCTGACCGCCCTCGCGTACCCCGAGGGCCACCCGTACCACCACACGCCGATCGGCTCCATGGCCGACCTCGACGCCGCCACGCTCGAAGACGCGCGGAACTTCTTCCGTACGTACTACGCGCCCAACAACGCGGTCCTCTCGGTCGTCGGCGACATCGACCCGGAGCAGACCCTCGCCTGGATCGAGAAGTACTTCGGCTCCATCCCCGGCCACGACGGCAAGCCCGAGCCGCGCTCCGGCGAGCTGCCCGAGATCATCGGCGAGCAGCTGCGCCAGGTCGTCGAGGAGGAGGTGCCGGCCCGCGCGATGATGGCCGCCTACCGGCTGCCGCACGACGGCACGCGCGCGTGCGACGCGGCCGACCTGGCCCTGACCGTCCTCGGCGGCGGCGAGTCCTCCCGGCTGCACAACCGGCTGGTCCGCCGCGACCGCACGGCCGTCACCGCCGGCTTCGGCCTGCTGCGGCTGTCCGGGGCGCCTTCGCTCGGCTGGCTCGACGTCAAGACGTCCGGCGGCGTCGAGGTGCCCCAGATCGAGGCGGCCGTCGACGAGGAGCTGGCCCGCTTCGCCGCCGAGGGCCCGACGCCCGAGGAGATGGAGCGCGCCCAGGCCCAGTTGGAGCGCGAGTGGCTGGACCGGCTCGGCACGGTCGCCGGCCGCGCCGACGAACTGTGCCGGTACGCGGTGCTGTTCGGCGACCCGCAGCTGGCGCTGACCGCCGTCGACCGGGTCCTCGACATCACCGCCGAGGAGGTGCAGGAGGTCGCCAAGGCCCGGCTGCGCCCGGACAACCGCGCCGTCCTGGTCTACGAGCCCGTGGGCCAGGCCGACGACGCCGACGACAGCGACGAGGAAGAGGGAGCGGAGCAGTGACCGACGCTGCCGCGTCTTTGACGAGCATGGACTTCCACCCGCAGCCCCAGCCGGGCGTCGCCAAGCCCTGGGGCTTCCCGGCCCCGGAGCGCGGCGCGCTCGACAACGGCCTGACCGTGCTGCGCTGCCACCGCCCCGGCCAGCAGGTGGTGGCCGTCGAGATCTTCCTCGACGCCCCGCTGGACGCCGAGCCCGAGGGCCTCGACGGCGTCGCCACGATCATGGCCCGGGCGCTGTCCGAGGGCACCGACCAGCACTCCGCCGAGGAGTACGCCGCCGAGCTGGAGCGCTGCGGCGCCACCCTCGACGCGCACGCCGACCACCCGGGCGTACGGGTCTCCCTGGAGGTCCCGGTCTCCCGGCTCTCCAAGGGCCTCGGCCTGCTCGCCGAGGCGCTGATCGCCCCGGCGTTCGCCGAGTCCGAGGTCGAGCGCCTGGTGCGCAACCGGCTCGACGAGATCCCGCACGAGACGGCCAACCCGGGCCGCCGGGCCGCCAAGCAGCTCTCCAAGGAGCTGTTCCCGGCCTCCTCGCGGATGTCCCGGCCCCGTCAGGGCACCGAGGAGACCGTCGGGGCGATCGACGCCGCCGCCGTCCGCGCCTTCTACGACGCGCACGTGCGGCCGGCCGCGGCCACCGCCGTGGTCGTCGGCGACCTCACCGACGTCGACCTGGACAAGGTGCTCGCCGAGACCCTCGGCGCATGGACCGGCGCGCCGGCCGCGCCGCGCCCCATGGCGCCCATCACGGCCGACGACACCGGCCGGGTCGTCATCGTCGACCGTCCGGGCGCCGTCCAGACGCAGCTGCTCATCGGCCGCGTCGGCGCCGACCGCCACGACCGGGTCTGGCCGGCCCAGGTGCTCGGCACGTACTGCCTCGGCGGCACGCTCACCTCCCGCCTGGACCGCGTCCTGCGCGAGGAGAAGGGCTACACGTACGGTGTGCGCGCCTTCGGTCAGGTGCTGCGCTCGGACGAGGCGGGCCACGGCGCGTCGATGCTCGCCATCAGCGGCTCGGTGGACACCCCCAACACCGGCCCGGCACTTGACGACCTGTGGAAGGTGCTGCGCACCCTCGCCGCCGAGGGTCTGACCGACGCCGAGCGCGACGTGGCGGTGCAGAACCTGGTGGGTGTCGCCCCGTTGAAGTACGAGACCGCCGCCTCCGTCGCGGGCACGCTGGCCGACCAGGTCGAGCAGCACCTCCCGGACGACTACCAGGCGCACCTGTACGCGCGCCTGGCCGAGACCGGCACGGTGGAGGCGACCGCGGCCGTGGTCAACGCCTTCCCGGTGGACCGGCTGGTCACCGTCCTGGTCGGCGACGCCTCGCAGATCGAGGAGCCGGTGCGGGCGCTCGGCATCGGTGAAGTGACGGTCGTCACCGGCTGATTGAGCCCCCGTCACGAGGACCCTGACGACCTGGTTCGTCAGGGTCCTCGTCATTTGTCCGTATTGCGGGCGAGTGTTGGTGAATGCCCTGTGGCAAGTCTTACAAACTGGCGCGTCTGTTTGGCGATTGACTGAAGATCGGCCTAGCGTCGATGCGGCTGTTCGCCCGTTGCACGACGCCGCACCCGCGGCGAACGGACAGTCATCGCCGAGTCCCCGCAAGGCGCGAGCCTGGGGAGCCGGGGACCCACACGAAGTCCCTGGGGTGAATCGGACGCCTTCGCTCCGCGCGGAGGGGCCCGTAGGAGACCTTCCTGCTCCGAACCCGTCAGCTAACCCGGTAGGCGAGAAGGAAGGAAAGGATCAGCCACTTCATGGCGTTCACCCGTGCCACCGGGAAGCATCGTGGTCCGAGCCGTCTGACGCGCCGTGGCGCGGGCATCGCCGGCGTGGCGACGCTCGCCACCACCGGCGTCATCGGCACCCTCGCCTCCCCGGCGCTCGCCGCCGACACGGAGAGCCCCTCCCCGGAGGACACCGGCCTCACCCAGGTGATCACCGAGGAGTCCCTCACCCAGCACGTCGACGCCCAGGCCGCCGCCCAGGAGAAGCAGGCCTTCGAGGCCGCGGCCCGCGTCAAGGCCGCCGCCGAGGCGAAGCGCAAGGCCGAGGCCCGCGTCAAGGAGATCCGCGAGGCCAAGGAGCGCGCCGCCCGCGAGGCCGAGCGCAAGCGCCTGAACTCCTTCACGGCCCCCGTCGCCCACTCGTACGTCTCCACCGGCTACAACACCGGCGGCTCGCTCTGGTCCTCCGGCCACCACTCCGGCATCGACTTCCACGCCGCCTACGGCACCACGGTCGTCGCCGTCGGCTCCGGCACCGTCGTCGAGGCCGGCTGGGGCGGCGCGTACGGCAACAACATCGTCATCCGCATGAACGACGGCACGTACACCCAGTACGGCCACCTCTCCGCCATCCGTGTCCACGTCGGCCAGCAGGTCACCCCCGGCGAGCAGATCGGCGTCTCCGGCTCCTCCGGCAACTCGACCGGCCCGCACCTCCACTTCGAGGCCCGCACCAGCCCCGAGTACGGCTCGGACATCGACCCCGTCGCCTACCTGCGCGCCCGCGGCGTCGACGTCTGACGTCCGTCTCCCCGCTCAGGTCTCCCCGCTCAGCGCGAAGAAGCCCCGGCTCGAACGAGCCGGGGCTTTTTTCGTCCCTGAATTACCGGTCGGCATCGGAAATTCCCGCGTCCTGCAATAGAGTCGCCGGACGGGCTATGCCCGACGGGGTTCAGCGTGGAGAAAAAGCGGAGGTCGGACATGCGCATTCCCGCGCAGTCGGTATGCACGGCGATCCGGGACGACATCGTCTCCGGTGTGTACGCGCGGGGCGCCAGACTGACGGAGGAACAGCTCGCCCGCCGCTACGGGGTCTCCCGCGTCCCGGTCCGCGAGGCGCTGCGCACCCTGGAGTCCGAGGGCTTCGTCGTGACCCGCCGGCACGCCGGCGCCCAGGTCGCCGAACCCGGCGAGCAGGAGGCCGCCGACCTGCTCGACATGCGCTCCCTGCTTGAACCCCTCGGTGCCCACCGGGCCGCCCAGCGCCGCACCGAGGCCCACCTGAAGGTCCTGCGCGGCCTGGTCAGGCTGGGGCAGGAGAGGGCCCGGCACGGCCGGAGCGAGGATCTGCGCGCCCTGGACGGCTGGTTCCACGAGACGCTGGCGCAGGCCTCCGGCAGCCCGCCGCTCACCGCGCTGCTCACCCAGCTGCGGCAGAAGATCGCCTGGATGTACGCGGCCGAGCCGGCCGACCGGCCCGCCGACTCCTGGGCCGAGCACGGTGCGATCGTGGACGCCGTGGCCCGCGGCGACGCCGAGCGGGCCCGGGCCCTCACCGCGCTGCACGTGGAGCGGGCGGCGCCGCGACTCCGGCTGAAACATCCGGAGCGTACCCGTGTGAGGGTTTCGCAACATGCCGTAAACAATTCGGGAGCGCGGAATTAACATGCGCACCGTATACAAAGAGGCGGGCAATTCGGCGGGCTCTGTTTCAGGCTGCCCGAAATGAATTCCCGTGCGTTTTCGTCGCGCTGATGGAAAGTCGCGCTGATGGAAAAGAGCCGCGCCCGCCGGATGACCGGTGGGCGCGGCTCTTTTCCGATCCGCCGCCGGGGACCGCCGGGGTCCACCGGGGACCGTCGGGGAGGACGGGGGAAGACGGGTCAGACGGTCTCGGGAAGCTCGTCGAGACCCTCGGCCACCAGCCGCGCCAGGCGGTCGAGCGCGGCCTCGGCGCCGTCGGCGTCCGACGCGAGCACGATCTCCTCGCCGCCCTGCGCGCCCAGGCCGAGCACCGCGAGCATGGACGCGGCGTTGACGGGGTTGCCGTCGGCCTTGGCGATCGTCACGGGGACGCCGGAGGCCGTGGCGGCACGGACGAAGATGGAGGCGGGGCGGGCGTGCAGGCCCTCGGCCCAGCCGACGTTGACGCGGCGCTCAGCCATGGTGGTAGCCCTTCAACATTCAGCGGTTGTCTAGACCAGTCTCTCACACGCGACCGGTGTCACTGTCGTACCCCGGCCGTACGCTTTTCCCATGCAGAGCGCGTCGGAACAGCCCGAACAGCCGGAGCACGCGTACCCGGACCACTGGGAAGCGGACGTGGTCCTCCGGGACGGCGGCACCGCGCGCATCCGCCCCATCACCGCCGACGACGCCGAGCGACTCGTCAGCTTCTACGAGCAGGTCTCGGACGAGTCGAAGTACTACCGCTTCTTCGCGCCCTACCCCCGGCTGTCCGCGAAGGACGTGCACCGCTTCACCCACCACGACTTCGTGGACCGGGTCGGCCTCGCCGCGACCGTGGGCGGCGAGTTCATCGCCACCGTGCGCTACGACCGGATCAGCCCCGACGGGCGCCCGGCCTCCTTCCCTGCCGACGAGGCCGAGGTCGCCTTCCTGGTCCAGGACGCGCACCAGGGCCGCGGGGTCGCCTCCGCCCTCCTGGAGCACATCGCGGCGGTCGCGCGCGAGCGCGGGATCCGGCGGTTCGCGGCCGAGGTGCTGCCCGCCAACACCAAGATGATCAAGGTGTTCACGGACGCCGGTTACACCCAGAAGCGCAGCTTCGAGGACGGCGCCGTCCGCCTCCACCTCGACCTGGAGCCCACCGACCGCTCCCTCGCCGTCCAGCGCGCCCGGGAACAGCGCGCCGAGGCCCGCTCCGTGCAGCGGCTGCTCGCCCCCGGCTCCGTCGCCGTGATCGGCGCCGGCCGCACCTCCGGCGGGGTCGGCCGGGCCGTGCTGCGCAACCTCCTGGACGGCGGCTTCACCGGCCGCGTCCACGCCGTCAACGCCGCCCTGGGCGCGACCGGCCCGGGGGAGGGGCCGCACGAGCTGGAGGGCGTGCCCGCCTTCCGGTCCGTCGGCGACATCGGCGCGCCGGTCGACCTCGCCGTCGTCGCCGTGCCCGCCGAGCGCGTCCCCGAAGCCGTGGCCGACTGCGGCGAGCACGGCGTGCGCGGCCTGGTCGTGCTCTCGGCCGGATACGCGGAGAGCGGCGCCGAGGGCCGCGAGCGCCAGCGCGCCCTGGTCCGCCAGGCCCGCTCGTACGGCATGCGGGTCATCGGGCCCAACGCCTTCGGCATCATCAACACGGCCGACTCCGTCCGGCTGAACGCCTCCCTCGCCCCGCAGATGCCCGCGGCCGGACGCATCGGGCTCTTCGCCCAGTCCGGCGCCATCGGCATCGCCCTGCTCGCCGGCCTGCACCGGCACGGCGCCGGGGTCTCCTCCTTCATCTCCGCCGGCAACCGCGCCGACGTCTCCGGCAACGACCTCCTCCAGCACTGGTACGACGACCCCGCCACCGACGTCGTCCTGCTCTACCTGGAGTCGATCGGCAACCCGCGGAAGTTCACCCGGCTCGCCCGCCGCACCGCCGCCGTCAAGCCCGTCGTGGTCGTCAAGGGCGCCCGGCACAGCGGCAGTGCCCCGCCCGGACACCGCGTCCCCGTCACCCGTATCCCCTACGCCACGGTCTCCGCGCTGCTGCGCGAGGCCGGGGTGATCCGCGTCGACACCGTCACCGAACTCGTCGACGCCGGACTGCTCCTCGCCGACCAGCCGCTGCCCGCCGGACCCCGGGTCGCCATCCTCGGCAACTCCGAGTCCCTCGGCCTGCTCGCCTACGACGCCTGCCTCACCGAGGGGCTGCGCCCGCTGCGCCCCCTCGACCTGACCACCGGCGCCACCCCCGCCGACTTCCGCGCCGCGCTCGCCGCGGCCCTCGCCGACGACGCCTGCGACGCCGTCGTCGTCACCGCCATCCCCTGGGTGGGGGAGAACGGAGCCACCGAGTCCGGCGACGGCGAGGTCCTCGCCGCGGCCCTCCGCTCCGCCGTCGCCGCGGCGCCCGGCCCGGCCAAGCCGGTCGTCGTCGTCCACGTCGAGATGGGCGCCCTCGCCGAGGCACTGTCCGCCGCCACCCGCACCCGCCCGCCGAGACCCGCGCGACCCGCCGCCGAGCCGGCCCCCGGACCGTCCGCGACCGCCCCCGGACCGTCCGAGCCCGCCCCCGGACCGTCCGCGACCGACGCGACCGACGCGACCGAAACGGCCGACGCGGCCGACGTCGGAGCGGACGAGAGCCCCACCCCCGGTGCCATCCCCGCCTACCCCGCCGCCGAGCGCGCCGTCCGGGCCCTCGCCGAAGCCGTGCGCTACGCCCAGTGGCGCCGCCAGTCCGCCGCCGACCCCGGCCGGGTGCCCGAGTTCGAGCGGATCGACGAGACCGGCGCCGCCGCCCTGATCGAACGGGCCCTCGCCGAGAGCGCCGCCGACACCCGGGGCGTCACCCTCGGCGCCGAGGAGACCGCCGAGCTGCTCGGCCGGTACGGGATCGAGGTCCGCCCCACCCTGCCCGCGCCCACCCCCGACGAGGCCGTCCGGGCCGCCGCCCGCCTCGGCTTCCCCGTCGCCCTCAAGACCACCGCGCCCCATCTGCGCCACCGCCCCGATCTCGGCGGCGTCCGGCTCGACCTGGCCACCGAGGATCAGCTGCGCACCGCGTACGCCGAGCTGACCGAGACCCTCGGCAAGCCCGAGGAGCTCCAGCCGGTCGTCCAGGCGATGGTGCCGCGGGGTGTCGACACCGTCGTTCGGGCCGCCATCGACCCCGCCGTCGGCGCCGTGCTCTCCTTCGGCCTCGCCGGAGCCGCCTCCGAACTCCTCGGCGACATGGCCCACCGGCTGGTTCCGGCCACCGACCGGGACGCCGCCGAACTCGTCCGCTCCATCCGCACCGCGCCCCTGCTCTTCGGCTGGCGCGGCTCCGCACCCGTCGACACCCCCGCCCTCGAAGAGCTGCTGCTGCGCGTCTCCCGCCTCGTCGACGACCACCCCGAGGTCGTCGCCGTCTCCCTCGAACCCGTCGTGGTCGCCCCGCGCGGCCTCTCCGTCCTCGGCGCCACCCTCCGCCTCGCCCCGCCCCCGCCCACCACCGACCTCGGCCCGCGCCGCCTCCCGCCCAGCTATTGACGGGCAGGCCGGAAGGGGCCCCACAGCCCCGTAGGATGGAGTCCATGGCGAAGACCGGTACGACGACCCAGGGGCTGCGCGCGGCGATCGAGCGCAGCGGCTATTACCCGGCCCTCGTGGCCGAGGCGGTGGAGGCCGCCGTAGGCGGCGAGGCCGTCTCGTCGTACGTGGTCCACCAGGAGACCACCTTCGACGCCAACGAGGTGCGGCGCCACGTCACCGTCCTCGTCCTGACGGCCAACCGGTTCATCGTCAGCCACACCGACGAGCAGTCCGCCGACAACAGCTCGCCGACCCCGTACGCCACGACCTCCACCGAGTCCGTCAACCTCGACCGGATCTCGTCGATCGTGGTCAGCCGGGTCGTCGCCAACCCCGAGTCGTACACCCCGGGCACCCTGCCCCGTGAGGTCGTCCTCACCATCGGCTGGGGCGCCGTCTCCCGCATCGACCTGGAGCCGGCCGCCTGCGGCGACCCGAACTGCGACGCCGACCACGGCTACACCGGCAGCTCCACCGCCGACGACCTCAGCCTGCGGGTCAGCGACGCCGGTGACGGACCCGACACCGTCCGGCAGACCCTCGCCTTCGCCCAGGCCCTGTCCGCCGCCACCGCCGCGGGCCCGTCCACCCCCGCCGCCCGCTGATGGTCCAGCCCGCCACCGTCGCCCAGGGCTGGCCGGACGACGAACCGATTCCGCTCGACCCCGCCACCGCGCCGCTGCCCGCGTACGGCGCCGGCGCCCTCGGCGACCTGCTGCCCACCCTCGTCGCCGGTCAGGGCGTGCCCGGCTTCGACGCCCGGATCACCGAGCTCACGCCCGCCGACCGCAACTGCGTCTTCCTCATCGACGGGCTCGGCTGGGAACAGATCAAGGCCCACCCCGACGAGGCGCCCTATCTGACCTCACTGCTCGCCGGCTCGCGCGGCGGCACCGGACAGCCCCTCACCGCGGGCTTCCCCGCCACCACGGCGACCTCGCTCGCCTCGGTCGGCACCGGCCTGCACCCCGGCGCCCACGGTCTGCCCGGCTATACCGTGCGCAACCCGGAGACCTGCGAGCTGATGAACCAGCTCCGCTGGAAGCCCTGGACCGCGCCGCGGGTCTGGCAGCCGTACCCCACCGTCTTCCAGCTCGCCCACGAGGCCGGCGTCCACACCGCGCAGGTCTCCTCGCCGATCTTCCAGGACACCCCGCTCACCAAGATCGCGCTGAGCGGCGGCACCTTCCACGGCCGCCTCTCGGGCGAGGAGCGGATGGACTTCGCCGCCGAGCAGCTCGCCGCCGGCGACCGCTCGCTCGTCTACACGTACTACAGCGAGCTCGACGGCGCCGGACACCGCTTCGGCATCGACTCCGACGCCTGGCGCGGCCAGCTGATGTTCGTCGACCGGCTGGTGCAGCGGCTCGCCGAACAGCTCCCGCCGCGCGCGGCCCTCTACGTCACCGCCGACCACGGCATGGTCGACATCCCCTTCGACGAGGACCACCGGATCGACTTCGACGAGGACTGGGAGCTGCGCGCCGGAGTGGCCCTGCTCGGCGGCGAGGGCCGCGCCCGGCACGTCTACGCCGTCCCCGGCGCCGCGGCCGACGTCCTCACCTGCTGGCGCGAGGTCATCGGCGACCGCTTCTGGGTGGCCGGCCGCGACGAGGCCATCGCCCTCGGCTGGTTCGGCGAGCAGGTCGACGAGCGGGTGTACGGCCGGATCGGCGACGTGGTCGCCGCCGCCCAGGACGACCTGGCCATCACGGCCTCCGTCAACGAGCCGAACGAGTCCGCCATGGTGGGCATGCACGGGTCGATGACCCCGGCGGAGCAACTGGTGCCGCTCCTCGAAGTCCGCTCCTGAGCCCCGGCTCGCCCCGCCTTCCCGCTCCCTCCCGTCCCTTCTCTCCCGATCCCCGAAAGGTCCTCGACCTGCCATGCCCGAGCTGGTGTTCTTCTCCGGAACGATGGACTGCGGAAAGAGCACACTCGCTCTCCAAATTGCGCACAACCGTTCGGCTCGCGGCCTGCAGAGCCTGATCTTCACGCGGGACGACCGCGCGGGGGAGGGCAAGCTGTCGTCGCGGCTGGGGCTGGTGACCGATGCGGTGGAGGCCACGCCCGAGCTGGATCTCTACGGGTTCGTGGTGGAGCTCATGTCGCGGGGCGGCAAGGTCGACTACGTCATCGTGGACGAGGCTCAGTTCCTGCCGACGGAGCAGATCGACCAGCTCGCCAGGATCGTGGACGACCTGAACCTCGACGTCTTCGCGTTCGGCATCACGACCGACTTCCGCACGAGGCTCTTCCCGGGATCGCAGCGGCTGATCGAGCTCGCGGACCGGGTGGAGACGCTGCAGGTCGAGGCGATGTGCTGGTGCGGCGCCCGTGCCACCCACAACGCCCGCACGGTGGGCGGCGAGATGGTCGTCGAGGGCGAGCAGGTCGTGGTGGGCGACGTGGGCGGGACCACCGAAGTCATCGGATACGAGGTCCTCTGCCGACGACATCACCGCAAGCGGATGACGAGCGCGACTGCGCGCGCGGCGGCACTGTCGCCCGATGTACTGCCGGTCACGTCAGGCTGACCGCGCGGCCGCCGCCGGGTGCGCTGACATCCGGCGGCGACGTACAGATCGCGAACAGCGACGCCTCGTGTCGTTCGCGGTGGCGCGTCTATGTGCAGGACCGCGGCGGTTCGCCATGGCGCGGTGTGAACTCCCGCCATTCGCGCGCGGTCAGGCCACCGCCCGCGATCCGGCACAGGGCGGTGCGCCAGTGCTCGGGACTCAGATCCCACAGGGTCGTCCCCTCGGCCGTGACGACGGCCGCGGTGTCTCCGGATCGGCTGCCCGCGGCAGCCAGCGGGGTCCCGCTGCCCCAGGGAGACGTCCACGTCGGTCCGGGCCCGCCGCTGGCGACGTCATGGAAGGTGATTCCCTCCGGAGCGAACGAGATCAGTCGGTCAGCCGTACTGTCGGCGACCCAGCCGCTGAAGTCGTTCGGCCAGTCACCCGGAACGACAGACCTCCGGTGTCCGGTCTGGGCATCCCACAGCTCCACCCCCCTGGATTCCTCGCCGTCCGTCTGGGTACGGTCCGCCGTGAACTTCCAATGGACCACGTAGAGAATCACTGTCGAACCGTCAGGGCTCATCGCGAAGTCCGCGATGCCGGCGTCGGGAACGCGCAGCCGGACCGGTTCGGAGAGCTGACCCTTCTCTCCAGGCTGCCGGACTTCGACCAGGGCCTCCGGGGGCGTGGGGGCTTCGTAGCCGCTGACAGTCAGGGTTGCCAGGCGACGACCGCGAGGATCCGCCGCAAGTGACCCTACGCCCTCGAGAAACGGTCCCGGTCGGCCGTCCCGGTCCACCAGCCGGACTCCTTTGTCTGTGGCCACGGCCAGTGCGCCGGAAGACAGCTCGGCCACGCTGTACAGTTCCCGGGCGCCGAGCCGAGCGGCTGTCGTCTGCCAGACCGGGGTCAGGGGGGCGCGCCGCCAGTGGACGAGGCGGTACGTGTCCCCTGATAGGCCGATGGTCGTCAGACGGTGGCCGTCCGGAGAGAAGGCCAACCCCAGCCAGTCGGTGCCACGTTCGTCGCCAGGTGGAGAGTGGTCGACAAGCTTCGACCGCTTCGGGTTGTAGACGGCGATGCGGTTCTGTTCGAGCACGGCGAGTTGGTCGGCGTCGTCCCATTCCACCAAGGGCCGAGAGGCAGACGCGCCCCAGGGAAGTCGGCGGAACCTGTTGTCGTGCCCAGGAGTCGTCAGAGCGAGCTGGCGTTCGTCGGTTGACAGCACCTGGCCACCGTCGCTGCCGATGGCCAGAGCACGGGTGCTTCCCGCATGGTGGAACAGCTCGGTGTGCGAACCGGACCTCGGGTCCAGTGCGAACACCCGGCCATCGGCGCAGCCGACGACAGCAGTGCGTCCGCCGGCTGCGGCCCTGAGACCGTGGACGTCGCACCCGGTGGGCAGGGAGGCCCGGCCGCGACGCACCCCGTCGCTGGTGTCCACGAACTCCACACTGGCCCCCTGCACGGCCGCGATCCGGCTGCCGTCGGGGGAGAACGCCGCCGGCGCGCCGTGGACGGGGATCGCTTCGCCTTCCGGCAACCACTGCCGGCGCCGCACGTCCCAGACACGAACGACTGAGCGGTCCCGGTCGATGTCCGTCGACAGGGCGAGCACGTGTCGGCCATCGGCGGAGAACGCGACGTCGTCGATCCTCAGTCGCGGGCTGAGAGGCGGCGCCGCGGAGAGCGACCCCTGCTCGGGATCCCACAGGCTCAGGCCATTGCCACCGACCGGCTCCGCAAGCACGGCGCCTTCGTCTCCCGTGTCGATGCCACCGGGCGCCGCGATCAGGGACGTGTCCGGAGCGATGGCGAATGCGGCCCCGATCCCGGCTTGGTGCGGTCCTTCCCGGCCGCCGTCGGCGAGGTTCCAGCTCCGGATTCCGTGGCCGATCTGGGAGGCGAACAGCCATCGTCCGTCGCGGCTGAAAGCCAACTGGTCCATGTCGCCCCACCCTTCCCCGCCGGCACCCGGTGGGGCGTCTTCGGAAACCGGTGCGGACAACAGATGCACTCGACGTGGTGCGTCCGCGTCCCAGACCTCGATGGTCGAGCCGTCGTGTCCACTGAACGCGAAGAGGTGGTCCGGGCCCACCGCGGCGGCGACGAAGGAGACCGTCCCGTCCACCTGGTGGTTCCGTATGAATCGGACGTGCCGCATCTGGTCCATGCGCTGGGTCATGGCGTTCGTGGACTCCGAGGTCGGTTCCATGGCGTAAGCGGCGACGGCGAGCCTCGCCGCCAGCACCGGGTCATGTACGGCCTCTTCGGCCGAGCGGTGCGCCAGCGCCCGGGAGATCGCCAGCCGTTCCTGCGCGTCTGCCTCGTTCCTGGCCCCTTTCCACGCCCCCCACCCGATGAGCAGGACCATCGCCATGAAGAAGACGAACAGGGAGAAGTTCCATCGGCGCCGGCGCCGTTCCTCCTTGAGGAGAACCTCGACCTTCTCGTTGTAGACATGTGCTGCCAGCTTGCAGACGGCGGTGTGGCCGGACGGCAGCAGAAGCGCGACGCCGGGGTGGATCAGCCGCCGGCGCTTGTAAGGCCGCAGATCCTCCCATCTCGGCTCCTGCGTGAAGAACCCGTACAGGGCGGCAGGTACGGCGTCGGACTCGTCCCTCTTGAAGTCCCCCGCTTCTCCGTCCCACTTCAGTTTTCCGCCTGTGTGGGCGATCAGGACGCGACGGTCGGCGCCCCCCTGGCGCCACCACTCGATCTCGCGGTTGGGCCACGTGGAGGCGACGGCCTCGGGGGAGGCGAGCAGGATCATCGTGCGGGAGGCGTCGAGAGCCCGCTTCAGCTCGTCGGGCAGTTCGTCGCTCGCCGGGGTGGACCGCTGGTCGAGGTAGACGCGGAGCTGCGGCCGTCTCCGCCGTCGGTCGGTTCCTGGCAGTCTCGAACCGACCCGGCGCAGTGCCTGTCGCAGGGCGAGCGCGAGCGCTCGGTCCCTCGCGCTCGCGTACGAGATGAAGGCGTCGTATTCGTAACGCTCGTAGTCCTGGGACCGTTCGGACTTCGCGCGCCTCACACGCCACTTCACGCGGCCCCCTTCCTGCGCTCGAAAACCGGTTCTTCCCCTCCTGGCCGCCCGCCACACGGAGATCGTCCGGGACGGCCGGGCGCAGGCACGAGGGACGGGCCTCGGGACGTGGTCAGGGAGTGGCGGAGCGCTGCGGGTCCTGCGCCGGCACGCCGGCTGTGTGGCGGGCCGCATGCCAGGCGGACCTGCGCAGATGACGTTCGGGGTCGCGGATGCCCGCGATCTCACCCAGGCCGATGAAGTACGGCCGCAGATTGTGCTGGAGTTCGCGCAGGGCCTGCCGGAACTCCGCGTTGTCGGGCCACGCCGACTCGTCCTCCTCGGGGTGGGCCTCCTCGAAGGCGCGGAGCCGGGGATGCCAGACCGCCAGGAAGGGCGCGAGCTCGAAGTTGAGAATGTCCAGGATCAGTTCGTGGACTGAATCGCCGTCCGCCGGGGGAGGCGGAACGCTGCCGGACTCCAGGGGCTCGCGGTACATGTCGAACAGCGTCTTGAGGGACGTGAGGGCCTCGCGCAGATTGCCGCTTCCGTCTTCCAACGGACGGGTCGCCACACGCGTCGCCGCCTGGAAGAACAGGCGCAGCGCCGCCTGCCGCATGTCCGTGTTCGCCTTGAACGTCATTTCGCTGCCAGGAAGGACGAGCCGCACCTCGGTCAACTGGACCGACCTGCGATAGACATCGGCGCCGAGTGCGAGGGCGACACCGGCCACACCACCGACGGCGATGGAGAGTAACCGACCTCCCGTCTGGCTGATGGAGTACGCGGCGACGCCGACGACGGCACCGACCATCGCGGCCAGCACCGCCCGCCCCCCTGTGCGCACCGCAGCAGTGAAGGTCCACCCCCGACGCACCGTCACCTCATGTGTCCTTTCCCCGGGTTCGGCATCGCACGAACACCCGTACGTGCTGGTGGGGAATCTACCGGGTCACGTTCCCCGGCGGAGTCGCCCCAGACCGCGGCTTGCCAGGGCAGCGATCTCCTGAGGGTAGTGAGAACCGGCCAGTTGCCGGTTCTCCTCGTCGGTCAGGCCGTTGCTCAGACCCGCCCACTCGGGAGCGTCAGCGAGTGCCCGAAGCCGCTCCAGGCCGTCGACGAAGCGGGGATCGGGCGGGGTGGCGTCCGAGGGATGGGGTACCTCAGGCGCACCCCCCAGGCCGAGCGCCCTGGCGATCTCGGCGGTGACTCCGCCGTAGCCCGCAGCGAGATAGATGGGCAGCCCGGCTTCCAGGGCAAGCAGTGCTTCCTCCACGAGGCCGGGCAGGGCCCCACGGAACCCTCCTCGCTTGCCACCGAGGAGCAGGTGCGCGTCCGCGTGACGCATGAGGTAGCGACGCATGCCCGTGAGGGCACGATGCCTGATCTCGGCGTCGGCCTCGGGCGCGGGAGCCTCGCCCCGGCCGGCGGCAGGGTCGACCGGCTCCCCGTCGACACTCAGGCACACGATCTCGCCGTAGCGGCCGAACTGTTCTCGATGGAAATCGAGTTCCGACAGCGACAGTTTGCGGTGCTCGGTCCATGCGAGGCAGTTGAGCAACGGGCGGGACGAGGGGGCGTACGTCCGCATCTGCTCGATGAGGAAGAGGGTGTAGCCGTCCTGCCGCAGGTTTCCTCCGTAGGCCAGCTTGCCGCCCGCCGTCACGACGAGCTGCGCGAGTTCACCGAGGACCGTGCGGAACTGGGTTTCGGCCAGCCCCAGCCTGTCCAGGTCCGCACTCGTCGCGACCGAGATACTGATGCGCATTCCCTTCAAGGCATCAGTCGGCAGTGCGTCGGACATGTACGTCCCTCCGTTCTTGCGCATACGGTTCCGGTCCAGAGCGACGAACTGTTGCGGGGTCATGGACTCGAAGGCCAGCCCCCGCAACGAGGCGACATCCCGCAGTCGCGCTGCCTCGGTCGGCCGGACCGGGGCGCCGGAGTGCAGGACGCTGAACCGGTGCCTCGTGGACGGGGCCGTGGCGGTCTGTGCGTGTCTCTTCAGTTCCGCCGTGAGCGTTTCCGCTTCCGGCGCGTGGAAACTCATCCGGGTCGTCGACTCGTCGACGTACCTTCGCAAGGACGTGCTCTGGTGCCGCCATAGAGCGTACGACAGGTAGTCGTCGACCAGCAGGTTCACCCCTCGGAAGACGTCTTGTTCCGACCAGCCTTCTTCCAGCCGGCGCACAGGCACCCGACGCGCGTTGCCGGTGAGCGACGAGGCGCGCTTCTCGCCGTGCGTGAGGGCGTCGAGCATGACGATCGGGATCCCCGCCTGCTTCGCGGTCCACAGCTCCTCCAGGCACCAGTGGCGGGTGGAGTACAGATCGGTCATGACGGCCAGGAAGGCGCCGTGTCCCGCGCTCTCGTACAGCCGTCGGGTGAAGTCCTCGCCGGGTTGGAGGGAGACAGCGTCCAGGAAGGCGTGCACGCGTGTGCGCCCGATGACGGACATGACGAGGTCGGCGAGGGCGCCGGGGCCCACCGGCTCGTCAGGGGCCGCTGTCTGACGGGTGTGGCTGACGAACACCTGGAGCCGGCCGTCCCGGTCCGCCGCGACCAGTTGCGCGATGCCCTGCGTCAGCTCGCGGCAGAGCACCTCCGCCCACGGCTCGGGCGAAGCGCCCTCGGGCGTCCGGGGCGCGCCGATCCGTTGTTGGGGGAAGAGCGCCTCCAGCGCCGTGGGCCGGCCACCTGGTGTGGCCGCCCACACGGGAAACACGCCCACGTGACGTGGACTGTTCGTCCAAGCGTCCGTGACGGCCCGAGCGTATGCGTGCCACGGGCCCGAGGTGTCCTCCGCGGCCACGATCCACTCGTCGCCGAGTACCGGGACGACCACGGTGAAGTGTCCCTGTTCGGACCTTCCGGAATGCCGTTGTCCTTGGAACGGTATGGGCAGAGGGGCGTCATCCGGGCCGCGGAACCCCGCCGACCGGACGTAGGTTTCGACGGGGTTGCTGATCAGGCCGGTGCCGACGTCACCGCGGAAGTGCGCGCTCACCCGTTCCGCGATCCCCTGCCCCGACCGGTCTCCCGGATGCCACACGACGTAGATTTCGACGACGGGCCTGAGCACCCCTGTCCCCTTCCTGGAAATCCGACCCTCAAAGATGCCTGGAACGAGGGGGCTTGGCCATTCGCTGTGGCAGTGGAGGGTGATGAACCCCTGGCCGAGGGGATGGACAGCGTGGCGCTGGGGGGCGCTTTCCAGCCCTGTCTGGGCGCATACCTTCGCTTCGATTCCACCCGATCATCGTGGGCGCTATGTTGCTCACCCGAATGGGCGGCCTGGGCGAAGTCCGAGGGCGGGGTGGGGTGGTGAGCCGCAAGCGCAGCGAGGCCGCCGAGGCGACGGCAGACGAAACACGGGCGGCCTCGTACGACTACGACGCCTTCATCTCCTACAGTCACGCCTGGGACAAGGACCTCGCGAGAGCCTTCCAGAGTGCGTTGCAGGGTTTCGACCGTCCTTGGTACAGGCCGAGAAGCCTGAAAGTGTTCCGGGACGAGACGAATCTCGCGGCGAGTCCTCATCTGTGGCGGGAGATCGAGCGGGGGTTGACCCGGTCCCGGTGGCTCGTGGTGATGGCGAGCCCTTCCGCCGCGGTGTCGCCGTGGGTGAGGCAGGAGATCCACTGGTGGCTCACCCACCGGTCCGTTGACACTCTGCTCATCGGCTGGACGGACGGCACGCTGGTCTGGGACTCCGAGCGGGCGTCCTTCGACTGGTCGCGGACCGACGCTCTGCCGCGAGAGGAGCTGGCCGGCGCGTTCGGTCAGGCGCCCCGCTGGGTCGACCTGCGCTGGCTGCGCGGCGCGGAGCAGGCCGGTTCTGATCCGCGCCTGGTCGAAAGCATGGCGGAATTCGTCGCTCCGCTGACCGGTAAGTCGAAGGACGAGCTGATCGGCAGCCATGTGCGCCAGCGTCGACGGACCCGCCGCTGGGTGCAGGCCACGGTCGCAGCGCTCACGACGCTGCTGTCCATCGCCGTGGTCGGCGGTATCACCGCCTATGACCAGCGCAACAACGCTCGCGCCCAGGCTCTGGTCGCGCAGTCCCGGCAACTCGTCGCCGAGGCGTCGTCGATCAGAGACGCCCAACCCGACCTGGCGCGGCAGCTGATCGTGCAGGCGTACCGACTTGCCCCCACGGCCGAAGCGGTGGGGGCACTCGTCGAGAGCTACGCGATTCCCCGGGTCGTTCACGGGCGCGGCGCCGTGCTCGCGGCCACGTACAGCAGCCGCGGACTGCTGGCCGTCGCCGACGGCGGCGTCCGCCTGTTCGACCCCGCCCGCGGGACACCGCCCGTCTCCGTGGACTCCGTGCAGCGCCCGGTGACCGCGGTCGCGTTCAGCCCGGACGGCCTTCTGCTGGCTCTGGGGAGTGACGACGGCGAGGTGTGGCTGCTGGACGTGAAGGACAGCAGCCGCCCCAGGACTCTGGCGGTGGCGTCCGCAGCGGCCGATCGCATGGAGGTCCTCGTCCTTGTCCTCACCTCCGGCGGGCGGCTGGTCGCCATGACGGAAAGGGGTGGGATCGTCCTCGACATCCAGGACCCCGCGCACCCGAGGTCCCTCACCTCCCTGCCCGGCTCGCCGGTCGCGGCAAGTCCGACGGGCAATCTGATTGCCACGGAGGGTCAGGACCGGCATCTGCGTCTGTGGACTCTGTCCGGCTCCGCCCGGCCGCGACCGGCAGCTACTGTCAGCTCGCTGCCCGGTGGCGTCTTCAGAGCGCCGCAGCGCGCCGTGTTCAGTCCGAACGGCCAGCTCCTTGCCGTCGCCGGCAGCGACAGCCGGGTGCGCCTGTGGGACGTCGCGGACCCGGGCCGACCGGTCGCCCGACCGGATCTGTACGCTCAGAGCCGCTTCGGTGTCCTCGCCGTGGCGTTCTCCCCGGACGCGACCACCCTGGCGACCGGGGACAGCGACGGCACGGTCGCGCTGTGGGACGTCTCCGATCCCCTGCGCCCTCGCTCCGGGGCGCGGCTGAGCGGCCACACGACGTCGGTCGGCGGCCTCTCCTTCAGCCCGGACGGGAACACCGTGGCCTCCGTCGGCGCCAATGAGAGCACCGACCTCGGCACCGACACCGACACCGACGCCGTACGGTTGTGGGCCGTGTCGGGGAGCGAGCGAACCTCCGCGTTCACCACCCTGCCGACAGCGGGGACCTTTCCGCCCTCCTTCAGCCAGGACGGTGGTCTGTTGGCGGCCGGTGGTGACCCCACCACCGTGTGGAGGGTCGACGGCACTGGGGCGCCACGTCTTGTGGCGACCCTGGAGAGTTTCAACGCCGGCGGCCAGGCCGCGGCCTTCGGCGTTGCCGGGCGCAGCCTGTTCTCGGGCCTGCCGGTGAAGGCCTGGGACATGACCGACCCGGCGCGCCCGCGCGACCTGGCTCCGGAGACGGCCCGTGTGCGCGGTGTGGAAGAGCTCAGCGTGAACCCGGTCCTTCCCCTGGTGGCGACTCGGGCCGCACGCGGCGGGACAGTGCAGCTGTGGGATGTCGGCGAGAGGACGCGGCCGCTCCTGCTCGGCACGCTCGGCGACTCCTTCGGCAGAGCCCAGGCCATGGCGTTCAGCCCGGACGGTGCGTTGCTCGCAGTGCCGGACCATGAGGGAGTCGTACAGCTCTGGCGGGTCGCGCAGCATGCGCGGCCCACGCCTGCGGGACACCTCCCGGCGGCAGGGGGAAAGGCCACCGCGCTGGCCTTCAGCCCGCGCCGGCGCATCCTGCTCGTCGGTGACGAGACCGGGACGATCACCACGTGGGATCTCTCAAGTCCCGGCAGGCCGTTACGGAAGGGTGCCTCCACCCGGCACACCGGTGGCATCATCGGACTCGCCTTCCACCCGCGCGGCGAGCTCGCGGCCACCGTCGGCCTGGAACGCATCCGCCTGTGGAACCTCGGCGTCCCGGCCCACCCCGTCGAGGTGACCTCGCTGAGCGGCGGCGGCCTCTACCCCTTCGCGACCGTGGGCTTCAGCCCGGACGGCCGCCTGCTGGCGGTCAGCGGTGACAGGGGGATGCGACTGTGGACCGTGGACCAGACCACCATCCTCCAACGGCTGTGCGCAGAGTCCCCCCGCATCACCCGTGAACAGTGGACGCAGTATCTCCCGGACCGGCCCTACGACCCACCCTGCGCCTGACACAGGAGACGGAGAACACCGTGGCAACCTGCTTACCGCGCACCGCCCCGCTCGCCGCGTTCCTGACGGTTCTGCTGATGACCGGCGCGTGTGACGCACCGAACCCCGCGCCCCCGGTCAAGCCGGCGACCCAGGCGCCCGGCGCCACCGGTACCCAGCCCCCGGGCGCGTCACCCACCATCCCATCGGCTGCCCCGGCGGTCATCGGATCGGCACCGGCGGATCTGCACGATGTGGACTGGGCGAACACCCCCGCCCCGGGTGAGTTCTGTGGCGTGCCTGAACTCGTGCGGTTCGACGCCAAGGGCGAGGCCAGGGCCACATCCGCGGTTTGGGGGCCGGTTCGCATCAGTCGCGGGAGGAGCATCTCCTACGGCGACACCGACGGCGACCACCGCGACGAAGCCGCCGTTTTCGTCGGCTGCGACGACAACGGGGCCACTCAGAACGCAGAAATCGCCGTCGGGTACGTGGTGTACGCACATGTGGGGAACGACCTCGTCGTCATCGGCTCGATCACCCCGCGCCAGAAGGGGGCGTATCCCACGAACCTCGCGTCACCCGAGTTCGCACCCGGTCGGATCACCGTCCACGAGAAGTGGTATCGCCCCAACGACGCCCACTGCTGCCCGAGCGGTGACGCCACCACCATCTGGACCCGTGAGGGCAATCGGCTGATACCGGGCGACCCTCGCATCACCTCGTGATGGGACCGGCGGGACTCGGGCAGGGGGACACCGAACCCCACTACGACGTCTTCATCTCGTACAGCCAGGATCTGGACCACGACGTCGCTGCCGTCTTCCAACGAGGAATGGAGAACTTCGGGCGCCCCTGGTACCGGCCGGTGCGGTTGCGGGTCTTCCGTGACACGACGCATCTCAGCGCCAGCCGCAATCTGCAGGACGACATCGAGAAGGCCCTGGCGCGTTCGGACTGGCTCATCGTGATGGCCTCCCCTCGGGCTGCGGCCTCCCCGTGGGTCCGCGCCGAGATCGACTGGTGGGTGGCGAACGGCCGCAGCGAGCGCATTCTCCTCGCTTGGACCGACGGCACCCTGGAGTGGAGTCGGGCGGCGGAGGACTTCGACTGGTCCCGGACGGATGCGCTGCCCCGTGAACAGATGGAGCGGATCCTGGCCGCCGCGCCCGGGTGTCCTCGGTGGGTGGACCTGAGATGGCTGCGAAACCAGATCGACGAGCACGGCTCGGTGCCCGTCAACGACCCCCGACTGGTGGCGGATGTCGCGGAATTCGTGGCGCCGGTCCAGGGCCGGTCGAAGGCCGAGCTGATCGGAAACCACCTGCGGCTGAGACGCCGCAGGAATCAGCTGGTCGCGGCCACGGCTTGCCTGCTCTGCGCGCTGCTGGCGACGGCCACGGTGCTCGGCCTGATGGCCAACCGGCAGCGCAATATCGCGACGGAGCGCCAACTGGTGGCTGAGTCCAGACAGTTGGTGGCGGAAGCCTCCTCCATCCAGGAGACCCGGCCCGACCTGGCCCGCCAACTTCTCGTCGAGGCGTACCGTCTGTCGCACACCGAGCAGGCGGTCGGTGCTCTGCTGGGCAGCCCGGCCATCCCCCGTGTCCTGCGCACCGGCGGATGGTCCCGTGCCGTCACCTACAGTCCGCGCGGGCAACTGCTGGCCGCGGCTTTCGACGGCGGGGTGACGCTGTACGACACGGCGACGGGGCAGGCCGTCTCCAACCTGACAGGGCAACGGCGCAGTGTGCGGGCGGTCGCCTTCCGTTCGGACGGCCGGCTGCTCGCCGAAGCCGATTTCGAGGGGTGGGTACGGCTGTGGGACTTGACGAGCAGGACGGAGCCCAGGCTGTTGGCGACGGTCAGGGCCGACGAGGACCCCGTACAGGAGTTGACGTTCGCAGGACGGGCCCCCCTGTTGGTGGTGGGTATCGGATCAAAGGTGGTCTTCATCGACATCCGTGACCCGAGCCACCCCAAGGCCACCAAGGAATCGTCCGAGACCGGGGCGGGCGCCGGACGGGGTGCCGACATGAGTCCGGACGGAGAACTGATCGTGTCCGGCACGGGTGACGGCCGGGTACGGCTCATGCGGCTGTCCCGGTCCGGAAGGCTCTCGACAGCCGGCAGCTTCGCGGCACGCGCCTCCGTGACGGCCGTCAGCCCGAATGGCCACCTCCTCGTGACCGCCGGTGAGGATTACACCGCACGTCTGTGGGACATCGCTGATCTCCGGCGCCCGCAACTCCGCGCGGTGCTCAACGGCCAGAGCCTGTTCATCGACGCCGTGGCCTTCGCACACGACGGGAAGACGCTGGCCACCGGGGCCGGAGACAAGACCATCCAGCTGTGGGACGTCTCCGACCCCGTCCGTCCCACGCAGGGCACCCGTCTGACCGGCCACACGGCATACATCAGCTCCCTCGCGTTCGCTCCGGATGACCGCACTCTCGCGTCCGCCGCCCCGGACGACGGGGCGCACGAGGGCGGAGAGGTGCGCCTGTGGAACGTCCATGGCGCGCAGAGCGCATCGGCCCACCAGTTCCTCCCTTCCGGTGAGCTGTCCCCTCAGCCCTTCGACCCGAAGGGCCGATTCGTGGTCGCCGGCAGCCCCAGCACGCTCTGGGAGGTGGACGCGGTGTCGGACCCGCGGCGCCTGGGCACGCTTTCCACCTTCAACCGGGGCGGGCAGCGCATCTCCTTCAGTCCGGACGGCCGCAGCCTCGCGACCGGCTACCCGCTCCGCTTCTGGGACGTGAGCAGCCCCTCGCAACCGCGTGAACTGGGCCCTTCCCATGAGGTGACGGACCCGCAGCCGGTGGTGTACGCGCCCGACAGTTCGGTCCTCGCCGTCGCCGAGCCGCTCGGTCCCGTCGGCCTGTGGCAGGTGAGCGACCCGGCGCGTCCCCGGCTCCTGGGCAGACTGACCGGTTCGGGCGCCGGGCCGTCGGCTTACGACGGGACCGCGCCCGCGGCCTTCGCCGGAAAACGTGGCCTTGTGGCCGTCCTGGGTAAGGACGGCGCGGCCGTCCTCCTGTGGGACTTCAGCCACCCCGACCGGCTCGAGAAGACCGGGGTGATCCCGATGGACTCGGCAACGGCCGACTCCGTCGCCGCGAGTTCCGACGGCCGCGTTCTGTTCGTCGGGGACTCACGGGGCACGGTGACGGCCTGGAACATCACGGACCCACACCGGGCGAGGAGACTCGGCGAGACGGCGCGGCACTCGGGCGAGGTGACGCATCTCGCGGTGCACCCCACTCGCGACCTGCTGGCCAGCGCGGACCGGTACGGGACCGTCAAGCTGTGGGACGTGAGCGAGCCCGCCGTGCCCCGGGAGACAGCCGAGCTCGCCGTCGGCGGTCCCTTCGCCCCGACCGGGCTCGCGTTCAGCCCCGACGGAGGACTGATCGCGGTGTCGACCTACGACAGCACGCTGCTGTGGCAGACGGACATCGACGCCATCCTCCAGCAGCTGTGCGCCGAGTCCGTCCCCATCACCGAATCCCAGTGGCAGCAGTACCTGCCCGACCGCTCCTATGACCCCCCATGTGCTTAGCCCCCATCGCAGACAGGCCGTACCGCCGGGAGGACCCCTTGCAACGCTCTTCGGCCGCCCTGTGCGCGGCAGCACTCGTTCTCGCGCTCGGCGCGGGGTGCTCGTCTCCCGCCCCCGATCCCCGAATCCCCAAGTCTTCCCCGTCCTCACCTGGGAAGGCTGCCGAACCCTCGCCCGAGCCGCCCGCCTCGCCCACTCCCACCCGGTCCGCCGGGCTGGGCAGAGCCCCCGAGGACCTGCGTGATCTGGACTGGGCCGGGGTCGCGGTGCCCGGCGACTTCTGCGGCGTACGCGGCCTCATCGGATTCAAGTCCGGCCAGGCGTGGGCGCAGTCCGGCACGTGGGGCAGGGTGCACGCCGAGAACCGTCCCGAGGACGTCGTCTACGGGGACGTCCTCGGGGACTCCCGGCTCGAGGCGGCGCTGCTTACGGGATGTGACACCGGGGGCCAGACGGCGAGCGGCCGACTCGCCTGGGCCTACCTGGTGTTCACCAGCGAAGGGGGAGAGCTGCGGCTCGTGGGCACCATTACTCCGCAGCAGTACCTGGGAGGCCAGGCCAGCGCGTTCGAAGGGATCGCGCTGACCCCCGGCCGGGCCGTCGCCCACGAGAGCTGGTACCGGGAGGGCGACGCAGTCTGCTGCCCGACAGGCAGGGCGACCACCACCTGGACCCTGGGCGACGACGGAACCCTCGCGCCGGGAGCCCCGCACGTCACCGCCTGACCTGGCAGCTCAGCCCCCTGGTCCCGGTCCTACGGAGCGTCCGGCACGGTACGGAAGCGGCGCCGGTATTCCATCGGGGTCGTGTCGAGCCGCCGCCGGAACGCCCGGATGAGCGTGTCCGTCGTGCCGAACCCGCAGGTCGACGTGATCCGTTCGAGGGTCGCGTCCGTGGACTCCAGCAGGTGGCGGGCGCGTTCGACGCGCGCCGACTCGACGTACGCGCTCGGCGTCGTACCGAGTTCCGCCTTGAAGATCCGGGTGAGCTGACGCTCGCTGACGTGCGCGCTCGCGGCGAGCTCCGCGAGCGTGAGCGGGCCGTCGATGTGCCGCGTGATGTAGTGGCGCAGGTCCTCGACCCGCCGGGTGGTGGAGACGGGCTCCAGCGGCACGCTGAACTGGCTCTGGCCGCTGGGCCGCTTCAGGTACATGACCAGTTGCCGCGCCACCCGCAGGGCCGTCGGCTCGCCGAAGTCCTCCGCCACCAGCGCGAGCGACAGGTCCAGACAGGAGCTGATGCCGGCGCCGGTCCACACGTCGCCGTCCCGGATGAAGATCGGGTCGGCGTCGACCTCCACCTCCGGGTGCTCGGCGGCGAGTTGCTGTGCCGTCGACCAGTGGGTGGTGGCCCGTCGGCCGTCGAGCAGCCCGGCCGCGGCCAGGATGTGCGCGCCGACACAGACGGAGGTGACCCGCCGGGTCCGCTCGGCGAGCGTCCGCACCCAGCCGACCACCACGGGATCGACCAGGGCCCGCACCCGGCGCTCGGCGTCCGTCTCGACGGAGCCGGGCACGAGCAGCGTGTCGATGCGCCGCGTCGCCGCCTCGGCGAAGGTGAGGTCGGGCAGCACGCGCACGCCGGCCGAGGTGGTGACGGGTGCCATGGACTCGGCGGCGAGCACGACCTCGTAGCCGTCGGCGTCGTCCGTCTCGCGCCGCAGCAGGGCGAACACCTCGGGCGGCCCGGTGACGTCGAGGAGGTCGACGCCCTCGAAGAGGACGATGACGAGGAGTCGTCCGGGGGTCGTCACTGGTGTTCTCCGTCCGGCATGCCGATCTGATGTCCGGATCGGCATGTTAGACGACGATGCCGACACGCCGAGGCGTCGCGGGACACCGGCTGTTCACCTCCGGTGAACCGCGGGACCTCCTGCCGATCGGTCGCGGGTCGCACGGCTCGGCGGTAATGCGTCTCTACGCCGATCACCGAGCAGAACCGCCTGGAGGACGTGTGCCACCCGCAGCCGAGACCGAGCCCTCCCCGTCCCGGCCGCGGCTGCGGGCGGCGGCCGGGGCGGCCGTGCTCACCGGCCTGCTGTTCTGTCTCGCCGGACGGCTCGCGGGGAGCTACCCGTTCGGATCCCACACACGAAACATCGTCGACCTGGGCCAGCAGTACCTCCCCTTTCACGCCTACTGGCGCAAGCTGCTCCTCGGAGAGACACACGGCGATCTCTTCCTGAACTGGACATCGGGTTTTGGATCCAACTTCCTCGGCGACTTCGGCACCTACCTGAGCAGCCCCTTCGACCTGCTCGTCGTCCTCTTCCCGGCCGACCGCGCCGAACTCGCGCTGTACGTCGTCACCGCCGCCAAGATCTCCACCGCGGCCGCCGCGATGGCGGCCCTGCTGCTCACCCTGAGGCGCGGCCCCTGGCCGGTCGCGGTCGTCCTCGGCACCGCGTACGCGCTCTCCGGCTGGACCTTCAACTACGGCGCCACGGTGCCGATGTGGCTCGACGGGCTCGTCGCCTTCCCGCTGCTCTGCCTGGTGGGGGAGTGGGCCCGCAAGGGACGCCGGCCGGTCCTCGGGCCGCTGGTCGTCGCGCTCGCCTGGTTCGCCAACTTCTACACCGCGTACATGGCCACGATCGGCGCCGCCGTCGTCCTCGTCGTCCGGCTGCTCACCGCGGAGAACACGCCCGGAGCCCCGAGCCGCCCGCACCTGACCGGGCTGCTGCGCGCCGCCCGTACCGTCCTCATCGGCATCGGGCTCGCCGCCCCGCTCGTCACCGTCGTCTTCCTGGCCACCAAGGTCGCCGACCCGACCCCGCCGACCGAGTTCGCGCCGGCAGCCTGGACGGACGCCCTCGCCCGCTTCCTGCCGGCCACCGCGAGCGTGGCCACACCCGCGCTCTTCATCGGCACGCCCGCGCTCGCCCTCGCCCTCACACTGCCCTTCAACAGCGCGGTCGCCGTCCGCGTCCGCGTCGGCTGGACCGTGGCCACGGTCCTGGTCGCCCTCTCCCTCCAGTGGGAGCCGACCCATCTCCTCTGGCACGCCGGGGCCTCGCCCAACGGCATCCCCTACCGCCAGACCTTCGTGCTGTGCGGGCTGCTGCTGATGGCGGCCTGGCTCTCCGTCGCCCGCGGGCTGCCGCGGATCTGCGCGCTGCTCGGCGGCGCCGCGCTGGTCGCCTTCGTCGCGCGGGCGGCCGAGGACAGCGTCGACATCGACCGTTGGACCTACCCCGCCGTCGCCGCGGCCGCCGTCCTTGCCGTGCTCGCGGCCCTCTTCGCCGGCCTCGGGCGGCGCCGGGGCGGCCGGCTGCTTCCCGTCCTCGCCGTCGCGCTCCTCCTCGCCGCCCAGGCCGGCGAGACCCTGGTGACCGGCAAGCGCATCGAGGAACAGCAGCTGAGCGAGGTCTCCTGGGCACCCCGCGTCGGCCCCTGGCACACCGACATGACCCGCGAGGTCGCCGCCAAGGACGCCTGGCCGCGCCACCGCACCGACCCCGGCGAGGTCCCCGGCGGCAACGACGTGCTGCTCGTCGGCGGCGAGGGCGCCGACTACTACAGCAGCCTCACCGCCGACACGTACTCCCGCACGCTCGCCGACCTCGGCTTCGGCTACTACGCCAAGGGCCGCCATCCGGTCAGCCTGGACAACCCGGTCACCGACGCGATCTTCTCCATCGGCACCCGGATGCGCTCCACCCCCTCGGCCCCGCTCGCCCTCGACCGGCTGCCCGAGGCGGCCATCAGCGTCGCCGACACGCCCGTACCGCCGCTCGTCACGGTGCATCCGCAGGGCGACGAGCAGCCGGCCGACTCCGCCTTCACCCGCCAGGAACAGCTCCTCGGCCACCGGGTGTACGACGTGCCGGCCGCGCCGCGCCGTACGGACGCCGCCGACGGCACCGCCACCCTCACCGCCACGTGCCCGGCCGGCTCCCAGGTGTGGCTGTGGGCCCCCGAGTACCAGGGCACCGCCGTCCTCCGCGACGGCACCGCCGTGCTCCGCGACGGCACCGCCGTCCTCCGCGACGGCTCTGCCGCCCGCGCCGGCTCCGGCGCCCTGCGCGACGGCTCTGCCGCCCTGCGCAACAGCTCCGGCGCCCTGCACGACGGCTCTGCCGCCCGCGACGGCTCCGGCGCCCTGCGCGACGGCTCTGCCGCCCTGCGCAACAGCTCCGGCGCCCTGCACGACGGCTCCGGCGCCCTCCGCGACGGCTCCGCCGTCGGCTTCGCCGGCAAGCTGCCCGCCGTCCTCGGCCCCATGCAGCCGCTCGGCACCACCCCGCCCACCGGCACCGTGCGCATCGACCTGCGCCCCGAACCGAAGGCCACGCCGCGGCTCAGGCTGCCCGCGCACCCGGTCGGCTGCCTCGTCACCGCCCGCCTCGCCGCCGCCGTCGAGCAGCTCACCGCCACCGGCGCCACCGACGTGCGCACCACCGGCCACACCATCACCGCTCACCTGCCCCCGGGCAGCACCGGCACCGCCGTCCTCGCCGTCCCCCGGATCTCCGGCTGGCGCTGCGCGGCCGGCGACGCGCCCCTGGCGCCCGCGCGGGACCGCCTCGGCCTGCTCGCCGTCCCCCTCGACGGCAAGGCCACCTCCGTGACCTGCTCGTTCCGGCCGCCGGGCCTCAAGCTCGGCGGCGCGGCCGGCGCGGCCGCCCTCCTGGCGCTGCTCGCCACCGCGCTGCTCCACCGGCGCCGGCGCCGCCACTCCCGTGAACCCGCAGGACGGCAAGAGTTCACCGCTCGTGCACACGCGGCTCGTTCGACGGAGAAGAGCGCTGTCTAGTCTGCCCGCCAGTACCTGTACGCGAGTTGGGGATGTCCGAGTGCCGAAACTGTCCGTCATCGTGCCCTTCCACAATGTCGGGCCCTACGCCCCCGACACCCTGCGCAGCCTCGCCGACAACGCCGACCCCGACGGCGCCGACATCGAGTTCCTGCTGGTCGACGACCATTCCACGGACGACACACCGGACTTCCTCGACCGCTGGAAGGACCGCATCCCGCAGGCCACCGTCATCCGCCACGAGACCAACCGCGGCGTCGCGCAGGCCCGCAACACCGGCATCGACGCCGCGACCGGCGACTACCTCACCTTCCTCGACGGCGACGACTGGTACGCCCCCGGCCACCTGCGCGCGATGGTCGACGGAATCCACCGCCTGGGCGTCGACTTCGCCCGCACCGACCACGTCCTGTCGACCGACCGGAACCGCCAGATCCGCTACGCCCCGGCGAAGGAACGCGACACCGTCATGGACCCCCGGGACGGCATCGCCCCGGCCAGCATGGTGACGATGGTCGACTATCCCTTCGTCCCGTTCGGCATCTACAGCGCCCGGCTCTTCGAGAACGGCGCCTCGCGCTTCGAGACGAAGCTGCGCACCGCCGAGGACCGGCTCTGGATCTGGCGGCTGCACCTCACCGCGCGCACCTACGCGGCGCTCTCCCTGCACGGCGTCTTCTACCGGCGCGGCGTCACCACCTCGCTCACCCAGATCACCGACAACCGGCAGCTGGACTTCATCCCCTCGTACGACCTGCTGCTCGACGAGGTCTCGCAGGACCGCGACGCCGACCGCTTCCTGCCCAAGGCCGTCCGCACCTACTGCGCGATGATCGCCTTCCACATGGCGAAGGCCGACCAGTACGAGCCGGCCGTGGCCAAGCGGCTGCGGCGCGATGTCGCCGACGCGCTGCGCCGGATGCCGCAGCCGGTCCTCGACGAGACCCTCGCGACCATGGACACCACCCGCAGCACCCTGCTCAGGAGCCTGCGCGACACCGGAAAGGCCGCCTGACCCATGGCGCACGACCGCGTTCAGATCTTCCAGGTGTCGACGCTCTACGGAGCCGCCACCGCGGCCGCCGCGATCGACGCCGGACAGTTCGGCGGCCCCGGCCACGCCCGCCGGCTGCTCCTCGTCTCGAACAACGCCGAGATCCCCGAGACCGCCGTCCGCCTCGACTCGATGACCGGCTACGACCGGATCGCGAGCCGCTTCGACGAGGTCGCCGACTGGAACGAGGCCGTCCACCCGCACCACCCCAGCTCCTGGGCGCCCCGCCCCGAGGAGGCACCCCTCTGGCAGCGCGTCTTCCGGACCGCCTGGCGCCTCGGCACCGCCACCGTCGAGGTGATCGTCGAGTCCATCCAGGTCAACCCGGCCAAGGCGCTTGCCGCCGTCTTCGCCGAGAGCGCCGTGCACGTCTACGCCGACGGCCTGATGAGCTACGGCCCCACCCGCGACGAGCTGCCGCAGTCGATCGCCTGCCGGGTCCGCAGGGTCCTCCACCTCGACCTGGTGCCGGGCCTGCGCCCGCTGCTGCTCACCGAGTACGGGGTCGGCTCGGAGCTCGTCCCCGACGACGCCTTCCGCGCCGTCCTGCGGGAGATCGCGGCGGACGCGGGCGACGACGCGCAGCTCGCCGAGGCGGCCGCCGCCGAGCCCGGCGCGCTGCTGCTGGGCCAGTACCTCGCGGTCCTCGGCATCCTCACCGTCGAGGAGGAAGAGGAGCTGCACGTCCGGATGCTGCGCGGCGCCGCCGCGGCCGGCCACCGCTCGGTCGTCTTCAAGCCGCATCCGACCGCCCCGGCCAGCTACTCGAAGGCGCTGCACGAGGAGGCCGCCCGGGCCGGCGTCACGCTCACGGTCCTGGACGGGCCGCTGCTCGCCGAGACCTTCTACGAGCGCTGCCGCCCGCGGCTCGTCGTCGGCTGCTTCTCCACGGCCATGCTCACCGCCGCCGTCTACTTCGGCGTGCCCGTCGCGCGCGTCGGCACCGACACCGTGCTCGCCCGGCTCACCCCGTACGAGAACAGCAACCGCGTCCCGCTCACCGTCGTCGACCACATCGTGCCGGACCTGGAGAGCGGCGCCGAGCCCCGCGTCCCCGGCGCCGCGCCCGACACCCTCGCGCCGCTGCTGCGGGCGGTCGCCCACTGCATGCGGCCGACCGCGCACCCGGGGCTGCGGGCCGAGACGCTCCGGTACGTCACGGAGCACGCCACCGGACCGGCGGCCGCGCTCCACTTCCCCGAGGAGCGCCTCGCGGAGCTGGAGCTTCCCGTTCCGGTGCGGTTCTAGCGGTTCTAGCGGTCCGGTGCGGTTCTAGCGGTCCTGGTCGCCGTCGCTGTCGCCCTCTCTCGCGGACCGTACGAGGGTGAAGACCGCGCCCTCCGGGTCCGCCACCAGGGCGAGCCGCCCCGCCGTGCCCTCGCGCGGCGGGCGGACCACCTGGCCGCCGAGCTCCACGACCAGGCGGGCCGACGCGTCCACGTCCTCGACCTCGAAGTACGTCATCCAGTGCGCGCCCCGGTCCCGGGGCAGCGCCGTGCCGACGCCGTGCAGGGAGGCGACCGGCCGGCCGTCGAGGTGCAGCGTCAGGTAGTCGAGGTCGGCGGAGACGACGGGTTCCACCTCGTAGTCGAAGATCGTCCGGTAGAACTTGCCGACCGGGGCCGTCTCGTACGTGAGCAGCTCGTTCCAGACCGGTGTGCCGGGCGGTCCGGCGGCCGCCGTGCCGTGGTGGGCCTCGGCCTGCCAGACGCCGAAGACGGCGCCGGCCGGGTCCGAGCAGATCACCATGCGTCCGGCCTCGCCCGCGTCGAGCGGGCCGACCGCGACCGTGCCGCCGCAGCAGCGGATGGTCTCCGCCGTCTCGTCGGCGTCGTCGGTGGCGAGGTAGGTCGTCCAGGCGATCGGCAGGTGCCGGTCCGGCGGAAGCTGGCCGATCCCGGCCACTTCCCTGCCGTCGAGCAGCGCGCGCACGTACGGGCCGAGCTGCTGGGGGCCCGGCACGAACTCCCAGCCGAACAGCGCCGCGTAGAACTCCTGCGTCGCGTCAAGTCCATGCACCATCAGGCTCACCCAACAGGGTGTGCCGGGGGTGCGCCGAGTCGCCTCGGTCATCGTCACTCTCTCCTCGCCAGTGGCCGTACGAGGTGGGGGCCGGCGGGCTGTACGGAGGCTCCGCAGCGGGTGGCGGGTCACTGCCCGCCACGGGCCCTCCGTACACATGCGGCAGCGGTACGGCCCCGCCGATGTTCGCACCCCGAAGCGGCCCTCGCGCCCCGGGCGCTGAGCGAGGATGGCACCTATGAAGCCCATCATCTCCGCAACCGAACTCGTGAGCGAGTCGGCCGGGGCGACGCCCCCGGTCCTGCTGGACGTCCGCTGGACCCTCGGTGGCCCGCCCGGCGGGCCCGAGTACGCGGCCGGGCACCTGCCCGGCGCCGTCTACGTCGACCTGGACACCGAGCTGGCGGGCCCGCCCGGGAAGGGTGGCCGGCACCCGCTGCCCGACCTGGAGGTCTTCGGCGCGGCGATGCGCCGAGCGGGTGTCTCCGCCGACACTCCGGTCGTCGTCTACGACGGCGGCCTCGGCTGGGGAGCGGCCCGCGCCTGGTGGCTGCTCCGCTGGACGGGTCACCCGAACGTGCGGGTCCTCGACGGCGGCCTCGCCGCCTGGACGGGTGAGCTCTCCCAGGAGACCCCGGCGCCCGCGCCGGGCGACTTCCGGCCGAAGCCGGACGCCGGCCCCCTGGGACTGCTCGACGCCGACGGCGCGGCCGCCCTGGCCCGCTCGGGCCTCCTCCTGGACGCACGGGCCGCGGAGCGCTACCGCGGCGACGTCGAGCCCATCGACCCGGTCGGCGGCCACATCCCGGGCGCGGTCTCCGCGCCGACCACGGAGAACGTGGGGCCGGACGGGTGCTTCCTGTCGGCCGAGGAGCTGACCGGCCGCTTCACCGCCCTGGGCGCGGCGGAGGCGCCCGAGGTCGCCGTCTACTGCGGCTCCGGCGTCTCCGGCGCCCACGAGGTGCTCGCGCTGGAGATCGCCGGCTTCCCCGCGGCCCTCTACGCGGGCTCCTGGTCCGAGTGGTCCGCCGATCCGGGCCGCCCGGTCGCGAAGGGCCCGGACCCGCGGTAGGCGACCCGTACGCGCGAGGGGCCCGCGCCACCGGCGTGGCGCGGGCCCCATCCCGTACGACCTGTGCGACCCGTACGACCTGTGAGACCTGTGCGGGTCACTCCTGCTTCTTGCGGCGCGTGCCGAAGACGATCTCGTCCCAGCTGGGAACCGCCGCGCGGCGGCCCGGGCGGACGCCGTCGGCCTCGGCCTGGCGGTCGGTGGCACCGTGCAGCCGGTCGCGGTGGCCCGAGACCGCGCGGGGCATCAGGACGTCCGCGTACGCGGAGCCGGCGCCCGCGGAGGCCGCCGGGGCCGGGGGCTCCGCCGCCTCGACCTCGTCGGAGGGTTCGGTGTCGGACGGTTCCGGGACGACCATGTCGCCACGGAAGCTCGGCACGGCCTCCAGGAGGCTGGTGAGCGAGTCGCGCTCCTCCTCCGGCTCGGGCGCCGGGGCGGGCGTCCGGTCGATCTGGCGGTCGAGCGTGCGGTCCAGCGGCCGGTCCCGGGGCAGCCGGGCGATCCGCGGGACGAAGGGGAAGCTCGGCTCCGGTACGGCGGCCAGCGTGTCGTCGGTCTCGCCGATCAGGGCGCGCGCCTCGTCGTCGACGGCCTGGACGAGCCGTCGCGGCGGGTCGTACGTCCAGCTCGCCGTGTGCACCTCGCCGGCCACCCGGTAGACGAGCAGCACCTCCCAGGTTCCGTCGTCCCGGCGCCAGGAGTCCCACTGCACGGTGTCCTTCTCGGCGCCGCGCAGCAGCAGTCGCTCCTGCACCGCCTCGCCGAGCTGCGGTCCGGTGTTCTCGCCGGGCCGGCGCACGGGGGTCTTGCGGGCGCGCTCCGCCATGAACGCGCGCTCCGCGAGCACCGGGCCCTCGAAGCGGCGCACCCGGTCGACGGGGATGCCGGCGAGCTGCGCGACCTCCTCAGCGGAGGCACCGGCACGTATCCGGGCCTGGATGTCACGGGGGCGGAGGTGGCTCTCGACCTCGATCTCGATCTGGCCGAGCCGCGCGCGGTCGTTGCGCACCGCGGCACGCAGCCGCTCGTCGATCGGAAGCGTGTACTCCGTGCTGTCCGCAGCCTTCAGCACCAGTCGTGTGCCGTCGTTCGAGACGGCCACGACACGCAGTTCGGGCATGGGAACCTCCCGGGTGGTGCCTGCCGACGTCACGTGCGTCGCTGCTTCCGCTAGTCGAGTGTGGCCTGCCCGGGTGCAGCCTGCCACAACCCTGCCGAGTTGCCCGGCGTGTCGGGCCTGGACCCTGAACCGCCGTTATGGCACGGTTACCAGTTCACGACACAGAGTGACGGGCCGTCACGCTGAGTCGCGGGTCGCCGTGCGGACACCCATGAGGGAATCCGGACCCAGGGCTCGCCACAGTACTCCATTCGGGCCATGTGGGTGGACAGGCGCGCCGCCCAACTTCTCGGGGTGCGCGGGAGTTGAGTCTGCAGGCTCCGGCATGCCGAGTGTCGCTCTTCACAGAACCACCGGAAACGGAACTAATCCCTTCGCCCATATGTCCCTTCTGGGTGCACGGTGGAACTGATGAACAAGCAGGGGCTGGAGATGCGCCACACGCCGGACGACGGCACGGACAGCGGCACGGACCGCGGCACAGAGGTGAAGAAACGGTTCGACCTGAGCGTTCCTCAAGTCGCGGGCAGCGCCGTCGCCGCCGTCGTGGCCGCCAAGCTCGCCTCCAGCCTCGGTGTCTACGGCACCATCCTCGGCGCCGGTGTGATCAGCGTCATCGCCACCTGCGGCGGCCCTGTCCTCCAGCACTTCTTCAGGCGCACCGGCGAGCAGATGCGCGCCACCGCCCCGGCGAGGCAGCCGAAGCGGGCCCCCGAGATCGGCGAGTTCGGCGAGCCCACCACGCACGGCACGCGGATGCGCGGCTGGAAGCGCCCCGCCCTCGCAGCCGCCGCGGTCTTCCTGCTCGCGATGGGCGGCATCACCGCGTACGAGCTGACCTCGGGTCAGGACCTCAGCGGCACCAAGGGCAGCACGACCTTCGGCTCGGCGGTGCGGGGCGGCGGGTCCGGGAAGGACGAGCCGCCGGTACGGACACCGGACGGCCGGCGGGGCGGCGGCGCGGCGACGCCGACCCCGGACGCCACTCCCGGCGGCGGCGGGACCGGCACCGGCACGGCCACCCCCGACCCCTCCGGGACCCCGACACCCACGCCCTCCGGATCCACCGGGACCGAGGACCCCACCACCGACCCCACCACCGACTCCACTGCCGAACCCACCGGGCAGGCCACGACCGCGCCTCCGGTCACCCCGCCGGCCGGCACCGAGACGCCCGCGGCCGAATGAGCGTCAGTCGCCCAGCACCCGCCGCAGATAGGCGTTCCCGAAGCGCCGCTCCGGGTCCAGCCGGTCCCGCAGCGCCCTGAACTCGGCGAAGCGCGGGTAGAGCTTCTCGAAGTGGGCCGCCTCCCTGGTGTGCACCTTGCCCCAGTGCGGCCGGCCGCCGTGCTCGGTCATGATCCGCTCGACAGCGGTGAAGTAGCCGCGGTGGGGCGTGCCCTTGTAGAGGTGCACCGCGATGTACGCGGTCTCCCGGTCCGAGGCCGTCGACAGGGCGATGTCGTCCGCGGGCGCCGTACGCACCTCGACCGGGAAGCTCACCTTCAGCGGCGAGCGCTCGATCATCGCCTTGAGCTCGCGCAGCGCCGGGACCGCCGCCGCCCGTGGCAGCGCGTACTCCATCTCCAGGAAGCGCACCCGGCGCGGCGAGGTGAAGACCTTGTACGGGATGTCCGTGTACGTACGGGCCGAGAGCGCCCGGCTGGAGATCCTGGCCACCGTCGGGACGACCGGCGGCACCGCGCGGCCCAGCGCGCAGGCGACCTGGAAGACGCCGTTGGAGAGGAACTCGTCCTCGAACCAGCCGCCGAGCCTTCCGACCGGGGCGGCGGGGCCCTGACTGCGGTTGTTGCGCTTGGTGTTGCAGTTGTCGGTGTGCGGGAACCAGTAGAACTCGAAGTGCTCGTTCTCCGCGTGCAGCGCGTCGAACTCCGAGGTCACCCGGTCGAAGGACATCGGCTCCTCGCGCGCGGTGAGCAGGAAGAGCGGCTCCACGGCGAAGGTGATCGCCGTGACCACGCCGAGCGCGCCCAGGCCGATCCGGGCGGCGGCGAAGACCGCGCGTTCCTCTTCGGTCCCGGTCTTCGAGCAGGTCATCAGGCGCCCGTCGGCGGTGACCAGTTCGAGCGCGCGGATCTGGGCGGCGATGGACGCCGAGTCGCGGCCGGTGCCGTGGGTGCCCGTGGAGGTGGCGCCGGCCACCGTCTGCTCCATGATGTCGCCCATGTTGGTGAGCGACAGGCCCTCGCGGGCCAGCGCCACGTTCAGCCGCTTGAGCGGCGTGCCGGACTCCACGGTCACGGTCATCGCCTCGCGGTCGATCCGACGGATGCCGGTGAGCAGCCCGGGCCGGATGAGCACACCGTCGGTGGCGGCGATCGAGGTGAAGGAGTGGCCGGTGCCGACCGTCTTCACCGCGAGGCCGTCCTCGGCGGCCCTGCGCACCGCGTCGGCGACCTCCTCGGCGGAGGCCGGGCTGACCTCCCGCACGGGGCGGGCGGTGACGTTCCCCGCCCAGTTACGCCACGGGCTGCCCGTCGTCACGGAGCTCCCCGGCCTCTGCCCCCGCGACCCCTGTGTGCTCGTCCTGCTCACGCTGCCCCTCCCGCGTCGGCGCCGGCCTGCCCAGCCGGCGGAAGCCCAGGAGCGCCACCGCGACCGCGACCGCGCCCGAGAGCACGGGCACCACGTACGCCGACTCCGCCCCGGTCGCGTCGACCACCCAGCCGGCGGCCGAGGAGCCGAGCGCCACACCGATCGCGAGCCCGGTACCCGTCCAGGTCATGCCCTCGGTCAGCTTGGTCGGCGGTACGTGCGCTTCGACGAGGGCCATCGTGGTCACCATCGTCGGCGCGATGGACAGGCCCGCGACAAAGAGCGCCACGGCCAGCAACGGCAGGTTCCCGGCCAGTAGGAGGGGGATCATACTCACGGCCATCGCGCACACCCCCACGAGCCAGCGCCGCGACGGTTCGCCCTTGAGGTGGAGCAGCCCGAAGACGGCGCCGGCGACGCAGGAGCCGAGCGCGTACACGGCCAGGACCAGACTCGCCGCGGCCTTGTGGCCCTGCTCCTGGGCGAAGGCGACGGTCACCACGTCGACCGAGCCGAAGACGGCGCCGGTGGCCACGAAGGCCAGGGTCAGGATCTGCAGGCCGGGGGAGCGCAGCGCGGAGCCGCCGGAGTGCCCCTCGCGCGGGTGCGGGGCCGGCTCGGTGGCGCGCTGCGCGGTCAGCCAGAAGACGCCGATGGCGAGGAAGACCCCGGCGAGCAGCGGACCGGCCTCCGGGAACCACACGGTCGACAGGCCGATGGAGACGATCGGGCCGAAGATGAAGCACACCTCGTCGACGATCGACTCCCACGAGTACGCGGTGTGCAGCTGCCGGGCCTCGCCCCGGTAGATGTTCGCCCAGCGGGCGCGGGTCATCGCGCCGAGGCTCGGCACGCAGCCGACGAAGGCGGTGAACACGAACAGCGTCCAGTCCGGCGCCCCGAACCGCACGCACAGGAGCAGTCCCGCGGCCGCCAGGAGCGAGATCAGGGTCGCCGGGCGCAGCACCCGCCGCTGACCGTGCCGGTCGACCAGGCGCGAGATCTGCGGGCCGAGCGCGGCGGCGGACATGGCGAGGGTCGCGGAGAGCGCGCCGGCCAGCCCGTACCGCCCGGTGACCTGCGAGATCATCGTGACGATGCCGATGCCCATCATGGACAGCGGCATCCGCCCGAGGAAGCCCGCGACCGAGAAGGCCCGGGTGCCGGGCGCGGCGAAGATCGCGCGATAGGGACTGGACAAGGGGATCTCCGGGCTTCCGTGGCTCGTGTAATTAATAGCTAAAGCCTACGGTGTTGAACTGATTTGGTCACTCGACTTTTCAGGTCGGGCCGAGACCCCGGCTGTCGGACCCGGGTGGGAGGATCGGTGCCATGTCCGATGAGCTCGATCCCGCCCCGTACGACGCCCTGCTGCTGCTCTCCTTCGGCGGCCCCGAGGGCCCCGACGACGTGGTCCCGTTCCTGGAGAACGTGACCCGCGGCCGCGGCATCCCCAAGGAACGGCTGAAGGAAGTGGGGCAGCACTACTTCCTCTTCGGCGGCGTCAGCCCCATCAACGACCAGAACCGCGCCCTGCTCGACGCGCTGCGCGCCGACTTCGCCGGGGCCGGCCTCGACCTGCCGGTCTACTGGGGCAACCGGAACTGGGCGCCGTACCTCACCGACACCCTGCGCGAGATGGTCACCGACGGCCGGCGCCACATCGCCGTCCTCGCCACCAGCGCGTACGCCTCCTACTCCGGCTGCCGGCAGTACCGGGAGAACCTGGCCGACTCCCTCGCCGAGCTGGAGGCGGAGGGGCTGCCGCTGCCGCGCGTCGACAAGCTGCGGCACTACTTCAACCACCCCGGCTTCGTCCGGCCCATGGTCGAGGGCGTCCTCGCCTCCCTCGCCGAACTCGACGAGTCCGTGCGGGACGGGGCCCACCTGGCCTTCACCACGCACTCCATCCCCGAATCCGCCGCCGACAGCTCCGGCCCCGTCGCCGACCACGGCGGGGGCGGCGCCTATGTGAAGCAGCACCTCGACGTCGCCCGGCTGATCGCCGACGCGGTCCGCGAGGAGACCGGCGTCGAACACCCCTGGCGGCTCGTCTACCAGTCCCGCAGTGGCGCCCCGCACATCCCGTGGCTGGAGCCCGACATCTGCGACCACCTGGAGGAACTGCACGGCGCCGGGGCCCCCGCCGTCGTCATGGTGCCGATCGGCTTCGTCTCGGACCACATGGAGGTCCTGTACGACCTCGACACCGAGGCCACCGCCAAGGCCGCCGAGCTCGGGCTCCCCGCGCGGCGCTCGGCCACCGTCGGGGCCGATCCGCGGTTCGCCGCGGCCGTGCGCGAGCTCGTCCTGGAGCGCGCCGCCGGCGAGCGCGGACAGCGGGTCGAGCGCTGCGCCCTGGGCGCGCTCGGGCCGTCCCACGACCTCTGCCCGATCGGCTGCTGCCCCGCCCGCGCCGAGCGCCCGGCCGCAGCAGGCGCCGACAGCCCGTACGCCTGACCCGACCCGCTCGCACCCCTGATCCGCACGCACAAGGAGACCGTTTTCGTGACCGATCCCCTGCTGCAGGAACTCCTCGACCTGGCCCTGGCGGCCGGGCGCCACGCCGGCGCCCTGCTGCGCGACGGGCGGCCCGACGACCTGGCGGTGGCCAAGACCAAGTCGAGCGCCATCGACGTGGTCACCGAGATGGACATCGCCGCCGAGAAGCTGATCACCGGCTTCCTCGCCGAGCACCGCCCGCACGACGGGTTCCTCGGCGAGGAGGGCGCGGCCACCCCCGGCACCAGCGGGGTGCGCTGGGTCATCGACCCGCTCGACGGCACCGTGAACTACCTCTACGGGCTGCCGACCTGGTCCGTCTCCATCGCCGCCGAGCGGGACGGCGAGACCGTCGTCGGCGTCGTGGAGGTCCCGATGCGCGGCGAGACCTTCCGCGCGGTCCTCGGCGGCGGCGCCTGGCTCGGCGACCGCCGGCTCGCCACCCGCCCCTCGCCGGAGCTCGACCAGGCCCTCGTGGCCACCGGCTTCGGCTACCTCCAGAACCGCCGCGCCCACCAGGCCGACGTCGCCCAGCGCCTGCTCCCGCAGGTCCGCGACATCCGCCGGGCCGGCTCCGCCGCCATCGACCTCTGCGACGTCGCCGCGGGCCGCCTCGACGCCTACTACGAGCGCGGCCTCAACCCCTGGGACCTCGCGGCGGGCGACCTGATCGCCCGCGAGGCCGGCGCCCTGACCGGCGGCCGCCCCGGCGAGCCGCCGTCGGGCGAGCTGGCGCTGGCCGCGTCGGCGGGGCTGTTCGGCGTGCTGCAGGAGTTCCTGGAGGACGCGGGCGCCTGGCACGACTGAGCGGCACGTTGGCACGGAACCGCAGGCGTGCGGGGATGCCTGAAACGCGAGTGGGCCCCCCGGCGGCGGTTTCTTCCCGGGGCCCCCCCACCTCGGGGGGGAGGGGCGGGCGCCGC
>NZ_JBSGBF010000015.1:0-103342 GCF_053601115.1 Streptomyces sp. NPDC004788 | reverse complement strand
GCGGCGGAGAGGGTCGGGCCTCTGGGGCGGAGAGGGGGCGGAGAGGGGGCGGAGAGGGGGCGGAGACGGGGCGGACTCCCCCGGCCGTTCCTCAGGAGTTCCGGGGCGTGGTCTGCTGCACCGCCCACCGGTTGCCGTCCGGGTCCGCGAAGTACACGAACGAGCCCCACGGCTGGTCGTCGATCGGTGTCACCTCGACGCCCCGCGCGGTCAGCTCGGCGTGCGCCTCCTCGATGTCGGCGACGACGACCTGCATGTTGTCCAGCGAGCCCGGGACCATCTCGGTGATGCCCCTGCCGAACGCGATCGAACAGGCCGACCCTGGCGGCGTCATCTGCACGAAGCGGATCGCGTCGCTGACCGTCACGTCGTGGTCGGCGCGGAACCCGACCCGCTCGTAGAACGACTTGGCCCGGTCCACATCACTGACCGGCACCCCGATCAGCTCCAGTCTGATGTCCATGCGGGCATCATCCGCCGGACGGCCCCGCGCCGCCCGTTGACCTTCCCCCGCCGGGAAGGACCAGCATCGGCGGGGCCGGGCAACGGGCCCGGTTCGGGGAGGCTTGGGGCATGGTGCTGCTGACGATCGGGGACTTCGCCCGCGCGACCGGGCTCTCGGCCAAGTCGCTGCGCCGCTACGACGAGCTCGGCCTGCTGCCGCCCGCACGCGTGGACCCGCACACCGGCTACCGCTACTACGCGCAGGCGCAGGTGGACCGGGCGCGCCTGGTCCGCTGGCTGCGGCGGATCGGGATGCCGCTGGCCGAGGCGGGGCGGGTCTGCGCGTTGTACGAGACGGACGCGGCGGGCGCGGCCCGGGCGATCCGTGCGTACTGGGCGGGGGTCGAGTCGGAGACGGCGGCGCGGCGGGATCTGGCGGCCTCCCTGGTGGACCGGATGAGAGGACCCACTGGGATGACCACTTCCACGTACGTACTGGACGCCGCCGTGCTGCTCGACCGCGGCCTGGTCCGCCCCACCCAGCAGGACGCGGCCCACGCGGGGCCGCGGCTGCTGGCCGTCGCCGACGGCTACGGCCCCGAGGGCGAGCGGGCCGCCCGCGCGGCGGTCGCCGCGCTGGACTCCGTACCGCGGCAGACCTCCCGTGCCGGGGACGTCCTCAACTCCCTGGAGGACGGGGTGCGGGCGGCGAACCAGGCCGTGGCCGGCCTCGACGCCCCGGACTCGGGAACGACGCTGACCGCCGCCGTGCTCGTCGGCAGCCGCCTCGCCCTCGGGCACGTCGGCGACTCGCGGGCCTATCTGTTGCGGGCCGCCGACGGCGAACTCGTACGGCTCACCCGCGACCACACCGTGGTCCAGGCGCTCGTCGACGCGGGCGAACTCGATCCCGCGGAGGCCGCCGACCGCCCCGACCGCGCCCTGCTCCTCAAGGCCCTCGACGGCCGGGACGTGCCGCCGGAGGCCGAGCTCGGGGTGGGTGAGGTGCGGGCGGGTGACCGGCTGCTGCTGTGCACGGACGGGGTGTCGGCGCTCGTGCCGCGGGAGGAGATCCGGCTCGCGCTCGCCGAGGGCGGCACTCCGGAGACCGCCGCCCGGGCCCTCGTCACCCTCGCGCGCGGGCTGGGCGGCCCGGACAACGTGGCGTGCGTGGTCGCGGACGTGGTGCCCGCGCGCGACTAGTTGCGGCTGGGGGCTGGTCGCGGCTGGGCGCGGCTGGTCGCGGCTGAGCGCTGCTGGTTGCGGCTAGTCCAGGCGCAGGTCCGCCAGGCCCGCCAGTTGCCGTTCGAACGGCACGACCTCGTCCTCGGCCGCCTCGCGGGCCGGCCGGGCTGCCACCAGGGTGGCGAACTCGACGCCCGCGCGGGTGATGCGGGCCGGGAGGCCCTCGGTGTAGTCGTCGCCGGCCGAGCCCCAGTCCTCCGAGGCCGCGTAGACGGCGGTGGGGGAGACGGAGGCGCGGAGGTAGGCGAAGAGGGGGCGCAGGGCGTGGTCGAGGACGAGGGAGTGGCGGGCGGTGCCGCCGGTGGCGCCGAGGAGGACCGGGACGCCGGTGAGCGCGGCCGGGTCGATCAGGTCGAAGAAGGACTTGAACAGACCGCTGTAGGAGGCGGTGAAGACCGGGGTGACCGCGATCAGCCCGTCCGCGCCGGTCACCGTGTCGATCGCCTCCTGGAGCTTGCCCGAGGGGAAGCCGGTGACGAGGTTCTTCGCGATGTCGACGGCCAGGTCGCGCAGTTCGACGACCTCGACGTCGACGGCGTACTCCTGCTCGGCCAGCCGGTATCGGGCGGCCTGCAGGAGCCGGTCGGCGAGCAGCCGGGTGGAGGAGGGGCTGCTGAGTCCGGCCGACACGGCGACCAGCTTGAGCGTGCGCACGGCGTCAGACCTCCTGGTTCTTCAGTACGGCGGGGTGGAGCGGGGCGGTCGCCGGGACGTCGGCCGGGCGCAGGTTCGCGAACTCCTTGCGGAGTACCGGGACGACCTCCTCGCCGAGGATGTCGAGCTGCTCCAGGACCGTCTTGAGCGGCAGGCCCGCGTGGTCGATCAGGAAGAGCTGGCGCTGGTAGTCGCCGACGTACTCCCGGAAGGACAGGGTGCGTTCGATGACCTCCTGCGGCGAGCCGACGGTCAGCGGGGTCTCGCGGCTGAACTCCTCCAGGGACGGACCGTGGCCGTAGACCGGCGCGTTGTCGAAGTACGGGCGGAACTCCCGTACCGCGTCCTGCGAGTTCTTCCGCATGAAGACCTGGCCGCCGAGGCCGACGATCGCCTGCTCGGGGGTGCCGTGGCCGTAGTGCGCGTACCGCTGGCGGTAGAGGCGGACCATCTTCTCGGTGTGCTGCTTGGGCCAGAAGATGTGGTTGGCGAAGAAGCCGTCGCCGTAGTAGGCCGCCTGCTCGGCGATCTCCGGGGAGCGGATCGAGCCGTGCCAGACGAACGGCGGCACGCCGTCGAGCGGGCGCGGGGTGGCCGTGAAGCCCTGGAGCGCGGAGCGGAACCGGCCCTCCCAGTCGACCACGTCCTCCCTCCACAGCCTGTGGAGGAGCGCGTAGTTCTCGATGGCGAGCGGGATGCCCTGGCGGATGTCCTGTCCGAACCACGGGTAGACCGGGCCGGTGTTGCCGCGGCCCATCATCAGGTCGACGCGGCCGTCGGCGAGGTGCTGGAGGGTCGCGTAGTCCTCGGCGATCTTCACCGGGTCGTTGGTGGTGATCAGGGTCGTGGACGTGGACAGGATCAGGTTCTCGGTGCGGGCGGCGATGTGCCCGAGGAGGGTGGTCGGGGAGGACGGCACGAACGGCGGGTTGTGGTGCTCGCCCGTCGCGAAGACGTCCAGGCCGACCTCCTCGGCCTTGAGCGCGATGGCGACGGTGTTCTTGATCCGCTCGTGCTCGGTGGGGGTGCGGCCGGTCGTGGGGTCGGCCGTCACGTCGCCGACGGTGAAGATCCCGAACTGCATCGTGCTCACCTCTCGCCTTTCGATGTTGGTTGAACTTTAAACCATCACAACCGTCCGGCTCAACGGCGCACCCCGCCCCTCTATTCCCGGCCCGTACTCTGAAGGACATGACCGACAAGACCGACGACCTCGAGCGCTGGAAGGAGCGGGGCGTGATGCTCCGCGTCTTCGTGTACGTCTTCGTCACCCACGCCCTCGCAGGGTTCATCTGGCTGCTCTTCTACGTCGGCGAGCACGCCCCGAAGTGACCATGCGGTAGCCCCTCCGCAGGGGCTCGCCGGGCTCACGTAGAGTCGCCGACGTGAACGCTGCGATATCGGTCGTCGGAATCGGCGCGGACGGCTGGGACGGGCTCCCCGAGGCATCCCGCCGCACCCTGCGCGCCGCCGAGGTGCTGATCGGCGGACCCCGCCAGCTCGACCTGCTGCCCGCCGCCGACTGCCCCGGCACCCGCGTCGCCTGGCCGAGCCCGCTGCGCCCCGCCGTGCCCGGCCTGCTCGCCGCCCACGAGGGCCGCCGGGTGGCCGTGCTCGCGAGCGGCGACCCCATGTTCTACGGGATCGGCCGCACCCTCGCCGAGCTCGTCGGCCCCGACCGGCTGCACGTCCAGCCGCACCCGTCCTCCGTCTCGTACGCCTGCGCCCGGCTCGGCTGGCCGCTGGACGCCACCGAGACGGTCTCGCTCGTCGCCCGCCCCCTCGACACCGTCGCCGCGGCCCTGCACGACGGCCGCCGGCTGCTGCTGCTCAGCGAGGGCGCCGGCACCCCGGCGCGGGTCGCCGCGCTGCTGCGGGAGCGGGGCTGGGGCGGTACGCGGATCCGGGTCCTGGAACAGCTCGGCGGCGGCCCGGCCGAGCGGATCCTCGACGGCACGGCCGACGGCTGGCCGCACCGGGCCGAGGACGTGGACCCCCTCAACGTCATCGCCCTCGACTGCGTACGCGACCCGGGCACGCCGCGGCTCGGCACGACGCCCGGCCTGCCGGACGAGGCGTACGAGCACGACGGGCAGCTCACCAAGCGGTACGTGCGCGCCGCCACGCTCGCCGCGCTCGCGCCCGCCCCGGGCGAACTGCTCTGGGACGTCGGCGGCGGCTCCGGTTCCATCGGCATCGAGTGGATGCGGGCGCACCGCGGCTGCCGCGCGGTCGCGGTGGAGAAGTCGGCGGAGCGGGCGGAGCGGATCACCCGCAACGCGGCCGCCCTCGGCGTACCGGGCCTCAAGGTCGTGACGGGCCCCGCGCCCGCCGCGCTCGCGGGTCTCCCGGCCCCCGACGCGATCTTCATCGGCGGCGGCCTGACCGCCCCCGGCCTGCTCGACGCCTGCTGGGACGCGCTCCCGGCGGGCGGCCGGCTCGTCGCCAACACCGTGACGCTCGAGTCCGAGGCGCTGCTCGCCGAGCGTTACCGGCGGCACGGCGGCGAGCTGGTCCGGCTCGCGGTCGCCACCGCCGTGCCGGTGGGCGGCTTCACCGGCTGGCGCCAGGCGATGCCCGTCACCCAGTGGTCCGTAACGAAGGGTTGAACCAAGAGATGACCGTCTACTTCATCGGCGCGGGCCCCGGCGCGGCCGACCTGATCACCGTGCGCGGCGCGCGGACCCTCGCCAAGTGCGGGGTCTGCCTCTACGCGGGCTCGCTCGTGCCGCGCGAGCTGCTCGCCGAGTGCCCGCCGGACGCGAAGCTCGTCGACACCGCGAAGCTGGACCTCGACCAGATCGTCGCCGAGATCGCCGCCGCCCACGAGGCCGGCCAGGACGTCGCCCGGCTGCACTCCGGCGACCCGTCCGTCTTCAGCGCCATGGCCGAGCAGATGCGGCGGCTCGACGCGGCCGGCATCCCGTACGAGGTCGTGCCCGGCGTCCCGGCCTTCGCGGCCGCCGCGGCCGCGCTCAAGCGGGAACTGACCGTGCCGACCGTCGGCCAGACCGTCATCCTCACCCGCATCGCCCAGCAGGCCACCCCCATGCCCGACGGCGAGGACCTGGCGACGCTGGGCAGGAGCGGCGCGCTGCTCGTCCTGCACCTGGGCGCGCGGTACGTCGACCGCATCGTCTCCGAACTGGTCCCGCACTACGGCACGGACTGCCCGGCGGCGGTCGTCGCGATGGCCAGCCGCCCGGACGAGCTGGTGCTGCGCGGCACGCTGGAGGACATCGCGGAGCAGGTGAAGGCGGCCGGCATCACCAAGACCGCGGTCATCCTCGTGGGCCGCACCCTCGCGGCCGCCGAGTTCCGCGACAGCCACCTGTACGACCCGGCCCGGGACCGCCACGTCTGCTGAGACGGATCCCGGGCCGCTGAGTCCTGCGTCAGGCGTTGGGCCGCTTGCCGTGGTTGGCCTTCTTCTTCTTGCGGGCCCGCTTCTTGTTGCCGCGCTTCGCCATGGGGACTCCCTCTCGCTATCTCGGTAGGGGACGCTGCCGTGGCCAGCCTAGGTTCGGGAGCGGGGGCCCGCACGTCGGCTGTCGACGTGCGGGGCCGCCGAGGACATACGGGAGATCGGCTACCCCGCGTCCTGACCGGTGCGCGCTCCCCACTCCGGGGCGATGACCGACATCAGCGTCGCGTCCACCCGCTCCCCCTCCCACAGCAGCGCCCCCCGCAGCACGCCCTCCGCCCGGAAGCCCGCCTTCTCGTAGGCGCGGCGGGCGCGCGGGTTGAACGCGTACACCTCCAGCCACACCCGGTACAGGCCGAGCCCCTCGAAGGCGTGGCCGACGATCAGCCGGGTCGCCTCCGTGCCGAGGCCGCGGCCCAGGGTGTCCGGCGACAGGCAGATGCGGAAGCCGCAGCTCTCGTTCGGCGCGTCCCACTCGTTCAGCACCGCCTCGCCGACGACCCGCCCGGTCGCCCGCTCCACCACGGCCAGGTCGAGCCGGTTGGTCTGGACGCCCCGGGTCGCGTACCACTGCCGCAGCGCGGCCTCGGTGAAGTCGGCGTGCGAGCCGGTGAGCCGGCCGATCTCGGGGTCGTTCAGCATCGGGAGGAGCGCGGGGACGTCGTCCTCGGTGACCGGGCGGAGGGTGACGAGTTCGCCGCGCAGGGTGGGCTTGAACGAGAAGTCGGTCGAGTCAGTCGTCATCCGGGCATTGTGCGCGCGCCGGGGGCCGGGTCGCCGCGGTTTTACGGCCTTCCCGGTCCCGCCACCGCCGACCGCCCCACGACCACGCCCGCCCGGTCGATGCAGACCACGTCCACCGCGACCGGCGCGCCGCGCAGTACCGCCAGGGCCTCGTCGCGGGCGCGGGCGGCGACGAGGTCGCCCAGGGGGACGGCGGCGGCCTCGGCGAGGCGGAGGGCGGCGAGACCGGTGTTGGCGCCGGCGATGTCGGCGGCGAGGGCGTCGGAGGCGCCGCCCGCGCGGGCCAGGTCGGCGAGGAAGCCCTTGTCGACCTGGGAGCGGGCGGAGTGGAGGTCGAGGTGGCCGGCGGCGAGCTTGGAGAGCTTGGCGAAGCCGCCGCACAGGGTGAGCCGGTCGACCGGGTGGCGGCGGATGTACTTGAGGACGGCGCCCGCGAAGTCGCCCATGTCGAGGAGGGCGATCTCCGGCAGCTCGTACAGCTCGGTGACCGTGCGCTCGGAGGTGGAGCCGGTGCAGCCCGCGACGTGCGTCAGGCCGCCGGCCCGGGCCACGTCGACGCCGCGGCGGATCGAGTCGATCCAGGCGGAGCAGGAGTAGGGGACGACGACGCCGGTGGTGCCGAGGATGGACAGGCCGCCGAGGATGCCGATGCGCGGGTTCCAGGTGGAGCGGGCGATCTCGGCGCCGTCGTCCACGGAGATCGTGACCTCGACGTCGCCGGTGCCGCCGTGTGCGCCCGCCGCCTCGGCGATGTGGTCGCGCATCATCTGGCGCGGCACCGGATTGATCGCGGGCTCGCCGACCTCCAGGGGCAGCCCGGGCAGGGTGACCGTGCCGACCCCGGGACCCGCGCGGAAGACGACACCCGAGCCGGGCGGCAGGAGCCGTACGGTCGAGCGGACCAGCGCCCCGTGCGTGACGTCGGGATCGTCGCCGGCGTCCTTCACGACGCCCGCCATGGCGGTGTCCGCCGTCAGGGACTCGACGGCCAGGGCGAAGGACGGCGTCTGGCCCTTCGGCAGGGTGATCGTCACCGGGTCCGGGAACTCCCCGGTGAGCAGCGCCGTGTACGCGGCGGTCGTCGCCGCCGTCGCGCAGGCGCCGGTCGTCCAGCCGGGGCGCAGACCCGTGTGCTTGAGTTGGGCCGCACGCCCGCCGGAACTCATGAACGGACCCCCAGGATTCCGATGCTTCCCCTGCACGTACTCATCCTCGGCGGGACGACCGAGGCCCGCGTCCTGGCCGGACTGCTCGCCCCGTCGACGAAGGTGACCAGCTCGCTCGCGGGGCGGGTCGCCGCGCCCCGGCTGCCGGCCGGTGAGGTGCGGATCGGCGGGTTCGGCGGGCCGGCGGGGCTCGCCGCGTGGATACGGGAGCACGCCGTGGACGCGGTCATCGACGCCACCCATCCCTTCGCCGAGCGGATCAGTTTCAACGCGGCCGAGGCGGCCGCCACCGCCCATGTTCCCCTGCTCGCGCTGCGCCGTCCCGGCTGGGTCCCGGTGGAGGGTGACGACTGGCGCGAGGTGACGTCCCTGGACGAGGCCGCGACCGCCCTCGACGGCCTCGGCGACCGGGTCTTCCTCACCACCGGCCGCATGGGCCTCGCCGCCTTCGCCGACTGCCCCCAGTGGTTCCTGGTCCGCTCGGTCGACGCCCCCGAGCCCCCGATGCCCGCCCGCACCGAACTCCTCCTGGACCGCGGCCCCTTCACCCTCGCCGGCGAACGCGCGCTCCTCGCCCGCCACCGCATCGACGTCCTCGTCACGAAGGACAGCGGCGCCACGGCGACCGCCCCCAAGCTCACCGCCGCCCGCGAGGCCGGCATCCCGGTCGTGATCGTCCGCCGCCCGCCGGTGCCCGAGGGGGTCCCGGTCGCCGCGACCCCCGAGGAGGCCGCGGCGTGGGCGATGACGGGCGGCGGCGCCGTGTCGCGCTGAGCGGGCCGCGACGCTTCGTCAACGGCCGGGCCCGGGCCCGGGCCGATGACGACGACCCGGGCGAGCCCACGTCGATCACCCCTGCGGGGTCTCCGTGTCCTCCGGGTAGCGTCGCGGCGTCCACGCGATCGTGCGGCCGTCCGCCCGTTCCGTCACCCGGGTCTGCGACGAGCCGATCAGGAGCAGCGTGCGCATGTCGACCTCGGACGGGTCCAGGGTCTTGAGGGTCAGCACGCGGACCGACTGCTCCGGGCCGCCCACGTCACGCGCGACCACCACCGGGGTGTCCGGCGAGCGGACCTCCAGGAGGAGGTCGCGGGCCGCGGCGACCTGGTGGGTGCGGGACTTGGAGCCCGGGTTGTAGATCGCGAGGACGAGGTCGGCCTCGGCCGCGGCACGCACGCGGCCCGCGATGACCTCCCAGGGCTTGAGGCGGTCGGAGAGCGAGATGGTGGCGTAGTCGTGGCCGAGCGGGGCGCCCGCGGCGGCGGCCGCGGCGTTGGCGGCGGTGACGCCCGGGAGGACCCGTACCGGGATGTCGGCGTACGCCGGTTCGGAGGCGACCTCCAGGACGGCCGTCGCCATCGCGAAGACGCCCGGGTCGCCGCCCGAGACGACGGCGACGCGGCGCCCGCGCCTGGCCAGGTCGAGGGCGAACTCGGCGCGCTCCGACTCGACCTTGTTGTCGGAGCCGTGGCGGCGCTGGCTCGCCCGCAGGACCGGGACGCGGTCGAGGTAGGTGGTGTAGCCGACCAGGTCGTCGGCGTTGACGAGGGCGCCGCGCGACTCGGGGGTCAGCCAGGGCGCGCCGGCCGGGCCGGTGCCGACGACGACGACCTCGCCCTGTTCGCGTACGGGCGGCTGCGCGTCGATACGGGACGGCAGCACGGCCACCGAGAAGTACGGGACCGACTCCGGGTCCACGTCCGTGAGGCGACCGGTGCGCTCGCCCGCCATGAACGCCCGCTCCACGTACCGCGCGTCCTCGATCCGCCCCGCCCGTTCGAGCGCGCGGTGCACGGTCGGGAAGGTGCGGCCGAGCTTCATCACGACCGCCGAGTCGGTGCCCGCGAGCCGGGCCGTCAGCTCGTCCTCCGGCAGCGTGCCGGGGATGATCGTCAGGACCTCCTCCGCCTCGCACAGCGGCTCGCCGAGCCGCGCCGCGGCCGCGCTCACCGAGGTCACGCCGGGGATGACGGTGGTGTCGTAGCGGTCCGCGAGCCGCTTGTGCATGTGCTGGTACGAGCCGTAGAACAGCGGGTCGCCCTCGGCGAGGACGGCGACCGTGCGGCCCGCGTCGAGGTGCGCGGCGAGCCGGGCCGCGGCCTCCTCGTAGAAGTCGTCGAGCGCGCCCCGGTAGCCGCCGGGGTGGTCCGTGGTCTCCACGGTGAGCGGGTACATCAGCCGCTCCTCGACGTGGTCCTCGCGGATGTGCTCGGCGGCGATGGAGCGGGCGATGGAACGGCCGTGGCGGGCCGAGTGGTAGGCGACGACGTCCGCCTCGGCGATGGCCTTCACGGCCGCCACCGTCATCAGGTTCGGGTCGCCGGGGCCGAGCCCGACCCCGTACAGCTTGCCCTTCACGACGCTCATGCCTGGATCTCCGCTTCGTGCGCGAGCGCGTTCAGCGCCGCCGCCGTCATCGCGCTGCCGCCGCGCCGGCCCCGTACCACCAGGTACTCCAGGCCCAGTTCGTTCGCGGCGAGCGCGTCCTTGGACTCGGCGGCGCCTATGAAGCCGACCGGGATGCCGAGCACGGCCGCCGGCTTCCCGGCGCCCTTCGCGATCATCTCCAGGAGGTGGAACAGCGCGGTCGGCGCGTTGCCGATGGCCACGACCGAGCCCTCCAGGCGGTCCCGCCACAGCTCCATCGCCGCGGCCGAGCGCGTGGTGCCGAGCTCGGCGGCGAGCCCGGGCACGGCCGGGTCGGAGAGCGTGCACACCACGTCGTTGTCGGCGGGCAGCCGCTTGCGGGTCACGCCGCTCGCGACCATCTGCGCGTCGCACAGGATCGGCGCGCCCGCGCGCAGGGCGGCGCGGGCGGCGGTGACGACACCGGGCGAGTAGGCGACGTCCTGGACGAGGTCGGTCATGCCGCAGGCGTGGATCATCCGCACCGCGACCGTGGCGACGTCGGCGGGCAGCGCCGCGAGATCCGCCTCGGCGCGGATCGTGGCAAAGGAGCGGCGGTAGATCTCCGCGCCGTCCTTCTCGTACTCGAACATCCTCTTGCTCTCGCTCATCTCGTGGTGGTCGTCGTGGGCGTCGTGATCGTCGTCGTCGTGCGGGCCGATTCGACCGCTTCGGACAGGGACGTACGGGGAGTGGGCACGCCGTCGACCAGGTACGCGTCGTCCCCGACCGCGACCACGTCGATCCACGCGCCGTGCGGGTGCCCGCAGCGCCGCTCGCATCCGGCGTAGTGCACGGGCAACGCCCCCGCGGGCGCCCGCCCGGCGTCCGCCCGCACATCGGCGAGTGACTTCGCGCAACCGGGCCGCCCGGTACAGGCGGTGACCCCGGCGCCGGGAGCGTCGGGCGAGGTGATGAGACCGGCCGCGGCGAGGTCGGGAAGCCGGGACGCGGCGGGGTCGGGGGCCGTGTCCGGTTGCTCTGCCGCCGGCACCACGACCGCCCCGCGCCACGGGGTCAGCCGTACCTCGGCCGCGGGCAGCAGCGCGCGGAGCTGAGCGGCGGTCAGCCGGCCCAGGGGGGCAAGGACGTGTGCCGCACGCTCCCCGAGCGGGCCGGGCGCGGGCGGCGGCGCGTGCGGCATCGGCGGTACGGGTACGGGTACGAGTACGGGCTCCGCCGCGATCCCGGCGCGGGCCAGGGCGGCCGCCCAGTCCGGGGCGTGACCGTCGGGCAGCTCGCGCAGCCGCCAGGCGCCGTTGCCGGCCGCGTCGGCGGCGTCGAGGAAGGCGAGGGCGGCGGCCAGGGCGGCCCGCGCGGCCGTCGTGGCGCTGACGCGAGGGCCTGCGGCGGCCTGGCACGTCGTGTCGGTGTGGGCGGCCCGGGCGGCCGTCGTGGCGCTGACACCAGGGCCTGCACCGGCCTGGGACTCCGCGTCGATCTCCGCGCCGACCCGGCCCTCCGTCACCCGGAACACCCGCGACCCCAGCCACAGCAGCGCGTCGCCCGCTCCTGCGATCAAGGTCACATCGCCGCCGAGCCCGGCCACATCGCCCCGCCCGTCGTCCAGGACGAACAGGAACCGGCCCGAAAGGGACGCCGCCCGCGGCTCCGCGCACAGCAGCGCGTCCAGCTCGCGGGCCCACAACTGCACGTCGGCGTGGCCGAGTCCGTCGAGGCCGGCAGCGGGCGAGGCGAGGATGTTGCGGACGCGCTCGTGGGTGGGGGAGGGGAGGAGACCGGCCCGGTCGAGTAGGGCGGCGAGGTCGGCGCCGCAGCCGTCCGGGAGGCCGCGCAGTTCGAGGTTGCCGCGCGAGGTGACGGTGACGCTGCCGTCCCCCAGCGACTCGGCGGCGTCGGCCAGGACCACGACCTGTGCCTGCGTCAACCGCCCGGCGGGCAGCCGGAGTCGGGCCAGGAACCCGTCGGCGGCGGCATGCAGGCGGAGCGCGCCCGGGCACGCGTCGCCACGGTCCCGTATGACGGGTTCGCCCCGTTCGGGCGCCGGGGGTGGGGTGGGCGGCATGGCGGCGAGCATACCCACGGGGAACCGCACGGCCACCGAGTGTGATCCGGTCGACTCCGCGAGCGCGATCCGGCCCGCTCCCCCGATGTGATCCGGCCGACCCCGCCGTCGCCTCCGGGGCGCGGGTCGCACGATCTAGGATGCAGATCGGCATGGGGTCCCAGGGCCCCGGGGAGGAAGCCCGGTGAGAATCCGGCGCGGTCCCGCCACTGTGAGCCGGTCCCGGGCGATCCCGTGGGCCGGTGAGTCAGGAACTCCTGCCGTCCATACGACCACCCGGGGCGCGGACAACCCCGAGGAAGGGCCTGAGCCTCGCCATGCTCCTGCTGCTGTCGCACTCCGACACCGACCTGCTCAGCGCCCGTGCGGCGAACACCGCCGCCACCGGCGACGAAGGCGTGGAGTGGCGTTACGCCAACCCCGCCCGCCTCCCGCTCGACGACCTCGCGGCGCTGCTCGACGGCGCCGAGCTCGTCGTCGTACGCCTGCTCGGCGGTGTGCGTTCCTGGGAGGAGGGCCTGGACGCGGTGCTCGCCGCCGGGAAGCCGGTGGTCGTGCTGAGCGGCGAACAGGCGCCGGACGCACAGCTCATGGGCTCCTCCACGGTGCCGGTCGGCGTGGCCACCGAGGCGCACGCCTATCTGGCGCACGGCGGCCCGGCGAACCTCGGCCAGCTCGCCCGCTTCCTCTCCGACACGGTCCTGCTCACCGGCCACGGCTTCGAGCCGCCGGCCGCCGCGCCCACCTGGGGCCCGCTCGACCGCCCGGCCAGGGACGTCAGCGGCCCGACCGTCGCGGTGCTCTACTACCGCGCCCACCACATGAGCGGGAACACCGCCTTCGTCGGCGCCCTCTGCGACGCCATCGAGGACGCCGGGGCCAAGGCCCTCCCGCTGTACGTGGCGTCGCTGCGCGCCCCCGAGGCGGAGCTGCTCGACACGCTCCGCTCCGCCGACGCGATCGTCACCACCGTCCTCGCCGCCGGTGGCACCAAGCCGGCCGAGGCGCAGGCGGGCGGTGACGAGGAGGCGTGGGACGCGGGTGCGCTGGCCGCGCTCGACGTGCCGATCCTGCAGGCGCTGTGCCTGACCGGCTCGCGGGCCGCGTGGGAGGAGAACGACGAGGGCCTGTCGCCGCTGGACGCGGCCAGCCAGGTCGCCGTGCCGGAGTTCGACGGCCGGCTGATCACCGTCCCGTTCTCCTTCAAGGAGATCGACGAGGACGGCCTGCCGGCGTACGTGGCGGACGCCGAGCGCGCCGCCCGGGTCGCCGGCATCGCCGTCCGGCACGCCCGGCTGCGGCACATCCCGAACGCCGAGAAGAAGCTGGCGCTCGTCCTCTCCGCGTACCCGACGAAGCACTCCCGGATCGGCAACGCCGTCGGCCTGGACACCCCCGCCTCCGCCGTGTCCCTCCTCAAGCGGCTCATCGCCGAGGGGTACGACTTCGGGCCGGTCGAGGACATCCCGGGCCTGGTCTCCGGCGACGGCGACGAGCTGATCTACGCCCTCATCGAGGCCGGCGGCCACGACCAGGACTGGCTGACGGAGGAGCAGCTGGCCCGCAACCCGGTCCGCATCCCGGCCGCCGACTACAAGCGCTGGTACGCCCGGCTGCCGGCCGAGCTGCGCGAGCAGGTCGAGGAGCACTGGGGCCCGGCGCCCGGCGAGATGTTCCTGGACCGCTCGCGGAACCCGGAGGGCGACATCGTGCTCGCCGCCCTGCGCCGCGGGAACCTGCTCGTCCTCATCCAGCCGCCGCGCGGCTTCGGCGAGAACCCGATCGCGATCTACCACGACCCGGACCTGCCGCCCTCGCACCACTACCTGGCGGCCTACCGCTGGATCGCGGCCCGCGCGGAGGACGGCGGCTTCGGCGCCGACGCCATGGTGCACCTGGGCAAGCACGGCAACCTGGAGTGGCTGCCCGGCAAGAACGCCGGCCTGTCCGCCGCCTGCGGCCCGGACGCGGCGCTCGGCGACCTGCCGCTCGTCTACCCGTTCCTGGTCAACGACCCGGGCGAGGGCACCCAGGCCAAGCGCCGGGTGCACGCCACGCTCGTCGACCACCTCGTGCCGCCGATGGCGCGCGCCGACAGCTACGGCGACATCGCCCGCCTGGAGCAGCTGCTCGACGAGTACGCGCAGATCAGCAGCATGGACCCGGCGAAGCTGCCGGCCATCCGGGCGCAGATCTGGACGCTGATCCAGGCCGCCAAGCTGGACCACGACCTCGGCATGGCCGACCGGCCGGACGACGACGGCTTCGACGACTTCCTGCTGCACGTCGACGGCTGGCTGTGCGAGGTCAAGGACGCCCAGATCCGCGACGGTCTGCACGTCCTCGGCGGCGCGCCGGTCGGCGAGGCGCGGGTCAACCTGGTCCTGTCGATCCTCCGCGCGCGCCAGATCTGGGGCGGCACGCAGGCGCTGCCCGGGCTGCGCGAGGCCCTCGGCCTGGACGAGTCGGCCGCCACCCGGACCACGGCCGACGAGGCCGAGGCGAAGGCCCGTGAGCTGGTCGAGGCGATGGAGGCGGCGGAGTGGGACGTGGCCGCCGTCCCGGCGGTCGCCGGACCGTACGGCCCGGACGTCGAGGCCGTGCTGCGCTTCGCCTGCGAGCAGGTCGTGCCGCGCCTCGCCGCCACCACCGACGAACTCGCGCACGCCGTCCACGCCCTGAACGGCGGCTTCGTGCCGGCCGGCCCGTCCGGCTCGCCGCTGCGCGGTCTGGTCAACGTGCTGCCGACCGGCCGCAACTTCTACTCCGTCGACCCCAAGGCCGTGCCCTCCCGGCTCGCCTGGGAGACCGGCCAGGCGCTCGCCGACTCGCTCCTTGAGCGCTACCGCACCGACAACGGCGAATGGCCGAGCTCCGTGGGCCTTTCCCTGTGGGGGACGAGCGCGATGCGCACCGCCGGCGACGACGTCGCCGAGGCCCTCGCGCTGCTCGGCGTCCGCCCGGTGTGGGACGACGCCTCGCGCCGCGTGAAGGGCCTGGAGGCCATCCCGCTCGCCGAGCTGGGCCGCCCGCGGATCGACGTCACGCTGCGCATCTCCGGCTTCTTCCGCGACGCGTTCCCGCACGTCATCGGGCTCCTCGACGACGCCGTGCGGCTGGTCGCGGGCCTCGCGGACGAGTCCGCCGAGGACAACTTCGTCCGCGCCCACGCCCAGGCCGACCTGGCCGAGCACGGCGACGAACGCCGCGCCACCACCCGTATCTTCGGCTCCCGGCCCGGCACGTACGGCGCCGGTCTGCTCCAGCTGATCGACTCGCGCGACTGGCGCACGGACGCCGACCTGGCCGAGGTCTACACGGTGTGGGGCGGCTACGCGTACGGCCGCGGGCTCGAAGGGCGCCCGGCGCGCGCCGAGATGGAGACCGCGTACAAGCGGATCGCCGTCGCCGCGAAGAACACGGACACGCGCGAGCACGACATCGCCGACTCCGACGACTACTTCCAGTACCACGGCGGCATGGTCGCCACCGTGCGCGCGCTGCGCGGCACGGCCCCCGAGGCGTACATCGGCGACTCCACCCGCCCGGAGACCGTCCGCACCCGCACCCTCGTCGAGGAGACCTCCCGCGTCTTCCGCGCCCGCGTGGTCAACCCGCGCTGGATCGAGGCGATGCGCCGCCACGGCTACAAGGGCGCCTTCGAGCTGGCCGCGACGGTCGACTACCTCTTCGGCTACGACGCCACGACCGGCGTGGTCGCCGACTGGATGTACGACAAGCTGACGCAGGAGTACGTCCTCGACCCGGAGAACCAGGCCTTCCTCAAGGAGGCCAACCCCTGGGCGCTGCACGGCATCGCCGAGCGGCTCCTGGAGGCCGAGTCCCGCGGCATGTGGGAGAAGCCGGACGCGGAGACGCTCGCGGCGCTGCGTCAGGTCTTCCTGGAGACCGAGGGTGATCTGGAGGATTCCGCGGGCGGCGAGGACTGACGAGCGGGTTACGATCCGGCCGCACAGGTGTGCGGTCGAGATCGGGATCGTGATCAGGGGTGGGGTGGTGGGCATGCGTGCCCGTGGAACGGTGACGGCGGCCGTGGTGCTGGGCCTGGGGCTGGCCCTCGGGGCCTGCTCGGGCGAAGGCGGCGGAGCCGGTGGCGGTACGGCTCCGAGCCGGAGCGCCACCCCCGCGGCGACGGCGTCCGCCACCCCGTCCGCGACGCCGTCCGCGTCGAAGGCCCCGGCGTCGCCGACCCCGGGCGCGACCTCGACCCCGCCCAGGGTCCACATCACGCCCGGCGTCGACGGCGGCTCGCCCAAGCCGTACCGCTCGGTGACGTCCGGCACCTGGAAGACGAAGACGCTGGAGCCGCAGAACCCGTACGCGGGCCCCAACCCGCCGCCGGCTCCGGACCGTCCGTCGCCGACGCCGGAGGTCCCGGTCTACACGGGCCCGCCGAAGCCGGTCATGGCCGTCACCGTCACCCCGCCGCCCCAGCCGGTGTTCACGCCGGACACGGTGCACTGAGCGGGTTCTCTTGGGCGCAACCTGTGGCGCACAGCGGCCTGGGCGAGTCGGTGCAGCTCAGCACTCGGCTGGCGGAGCGCGTGAAGGGGCGTGGTATGCGCCGAGGCGCCTTCTGTGCGCTGTGTGATCACTCTTTTGCGACGGAACGAAACATCCCGAGGCCTGCGCCGGTGGGGCATGTTTGCTGCCGAGAGGCTGGCCGTGGGGCCAGCCCCGCCCCGAGTGAAGGGACTGCCTCGTGCGTCTTCGCCATTCCGTCGCTGCTGCCCTCGGTGCCCTCGCACTGGTGATCGCCCTGCCCGCTTCGTCGAATGCGGCCGTCGGCGAATTCGAGTACCAGACAGGCCCGTATCCGGGTGTGCCCCATGGCCTCACTGACCCCACGAGCGGCGTGTGCATCAACCTGTTCGGCGCGACTGCGAGTGACCCCGCGTACGCGCCGAAGAATCTCACCGACTCAACCGCGACGGTGTTCCTCGACTTCGACTGCACGGGCGACGTCTCCGTCGTCATGAGCCCGGGCAAGGTTCTGGGCGAGAGGGTCAAGGTCCGCTCCGTCATCTTCAGCTGACGCTTCAGAAGCGGCCTTCGAAGGCAAGTCAGCGAGTGGGGCCGGCGCCGGCAGGCGCAGCCCCACTCGCTCGCGTCCCGTAACTGCCTCCTGCCACCTGCCTTGGAATCGCGGGCGGTTCAGCAGGTCTCAGAGCGATGCCCGATGCCGTCATCGCCGAGGGTGACGCCGCCGTGCGGGCGTACGACAGCGAGCGGTTGCTTCTCCAGCCGGAAACCCGTGGCCTGTGGCAGGGCGTCAAATGCGGGACCGCCATCGTGGGTGTGCTCGCCAGCGGCGCCATACCGGCGGCGAAGATACTCAAGCTCAAGGCCTTCATCGCGAAGGAGGTACGCGGCGTGAAGAACGCCGCGTACCTCCTGATCCGCGTCGCCAAGGGCGAGGAGAAGCTCAGCGAGCTGGGTGCCACGCTCGGCGGTCTCGCCGGCGCCGTCCTCGGCATCGACCAGATCCAGAAGCAGTGCTCCTGAAGGGGCGGAGGCCGGCACGATGACAGCTGATGAAGCCGACATGGCAGCACTGATCACGCCGGTGGCCGACGGCGTGCAGCGGGAAGCCGCGGAACTGCTCAAGGCCGGACACAGGAACAAGGCGCTCAGGCGCCTGCGCAGGCACTCCGGTCTCGGCCTCGTACCGGCCGTCAGGGCCGCGGAGCTCTTGGCCCAGGGTCGCCGTCTGCCTTCGACCTACGCGGAGGGCCTGGTGAACCTGCGGTCCGCCGCCGCGGACGTCGTCGCCGAAATGACGACCATGCTGCAGCAGGGCCAGAGCACCGCCGCCATCAAACGGCTGCGGAAACACACGGACATCGACCTGGCAGGCGGCTACCACCTTGTCCGGGAACTCACCCGCGAACTCGGCATTCCGCAGGACTGACTCAGCCCGCCCCGAGCCACACCGTCCCGCGGCGCGGTATATTTGTTCTACTAGAGTGCGAACAACTAGAACCGAGGGGGGTTTCGTGAACCGTCTCCACCTGCGCGCACTCACCGCCGCGCCGTTCGTCCTCGCGCTCGCCGCCCAGCTGCTGCTGGCGGCCCTCTGGCACGACCGCCTGCCGGACCCGCTCGCCACCCACTTCTCCGGCGTCGACGGCCGGCCCGACGGCTTCACCGGCCGCGGCGCCTTCCTCGCCGTCAGTACGGGTCTCCTCCTGACCCTCGGCGCCGGCTGGACCCTGCTCGTACGGCGCCGGGCGCTGTGGGGGGCGTGGGCCACGGCCGGGTTCACCGGCGGGCTCATGGTCCTGCTGCTGCGGAGCAACCTCGACGCGGCGGCGCCCGAGGCGCGCTATCCGCTCGCCGTCGTCACCCTCGCCGCCGGGCTCGCCGCCCTCGGCGCGGCGGCCGGACTCGGCCTCACCCGTCTCGTACCGGCAGAACCGGAGCCCGCCCCGCCCACCGCCCCGGCCGACGGCGCGCCCCGGATCGAGCTCGCCGCCGGCGAGGTCGCCGGCTGGTCCCGCGCCACCGGCTCCCGCCCGCTGACCGCGCTGTCCGTCGGCTTCCTCCTCGCCGGCGCCGGCGGGCTCGCCCTGGCCCCGGTCCTCGGCCCCTGGCCGTACCTCCTCCTCGGCCTGGTGGGCCTGGTCGTCGGCCTGCCCGGGCTCGCGTTCTCCCGGGTCCGGGTGACCGTCGACCGGCACGGCCTGACCGTGAGCCCGACCGCGCTGCCCCGCCCCCGCATCCGGATCCCGCTCGACGAGGTCGCCGCGGCGGAGACCGGCACGGTGGACCCCCTGGCCGACTTCGGCGGCTGGGGCCTGCGCGGTCGCCCCCACCGGTCCGCTCTCGTGCTGCGCGCCGGCGAGGCCCTCGTCGTACGGCGCCGCTCCGGCTTCGAGTTCGCGGTGACCGTCCCGGACGCCGCGACCGCGGCCGCACTCCTCAACGCGCTGGCCAGGCGATCGGCCTGACCTGAGAGGATCTGACCGTGCTCTTCCGGGTCGACCCCGCCTCCGCCGTCCCGCTCGGCGACCAGATCGCCGCCTGCGTCCGCGGCGCCCTCGCCGACGGCACCGCCGCGCCCGGCGAACGTCTGCCCGCCGCCCGTGAACTCGCCGACTCCCTCGGCGTCAACGTCCACACCGTGCTGCGCGGTTACCAGCGGCTGCGTGAGGAGGGCCTGATCGAGCTGCGCCGCGGCCGGGGCGCCGTCATCCTGCCGGGCGCCGAGGCCCCCGGCCGCGCCCACCTCGCCGGAGCGCTCCGCGCCCTCGCCGCGGAGGCCCGGCAACTCGGCCTCAGCGACGAGGAGTTCCTGGACCTGGCCCGCACGAGCCTGGGCTGAACGGGCGCGCCCGGGCGCACGTCCCGGCGACAGGGACCCGGGGCCCGTACGACCGCGCGGGCGTACGTCCCGGCGGCAGGGACCCGGGGCCCCGTACGACCGCCAGGGCGTCGTCCCGGCTCGCGGCTCGCGGCCCGCGCGAGAGCCCACGCGTACGTCCCGGCTCGTGAACCCGTACGAGCCTCAGCCGACGGGCGCGCCCAGGCGTACGTTCCAGCGTCCCGACCGCCCTGAGAGTTCGACCCGCTCCAGCGGCCGTACGTCGAGCCGCCAGAAGGCCGCCTCCGGGGCGCCGAGCGCGTGGGCGACGGCCGCGCGGATCACGTCCGGTTCGGCGACGGCCCATACGGTTCCCGGCTCCAGGGCGTCCATCCAGGCCGCGACGCGGGCGCGCAGCTGCCGCAGCGACTCGCCGCCGTGCGGGGCGGCGTCCGGGTCCGACAGCCAGGCGGCCACCGACTCCGGCTCCTCCACGGTGAGTTCGTCCAGGCGGCGGCCCCGCCACCGGCCCATCGCGCACCCCGCGAGCGCCTGCTCCACCTCGTACGCCTCCGTACGGATGCCGAGCGCCTCGGCCGTCGCCCGGCACCGCCCGGACGGCGAACCCGTGACCCGTGCTCCGTCCTTCAGCGCCGGCGGCCCCGCCGTCACCGCCTCCACGGGCCCGGCGTCGTCGAACCGGGCCTCGCGCAGCGCCGCGGTCACGGCGGGGGCGACCAGCGCGAGCCGTACGGTCGTCGGTGCGGCCATGGGTGATTCATCCCTCATTTCACCAGCCCTGGAACCAGGCGCTCTTGGCGCGGAGTGTCCGGCGCGGTACGGTCAGTCGACATTTCCACAGAACGACGACGGCGAGACGGAAGTCCGGTGCAAGTCCGGCACGGTCGCGCCACTGTGAGCTGCCCCAAGCCGTGGGTGCGGTGAGTCAGACCCGACGACCGTCGTCGCGCACCACCGTATGGGACGCGAGTTCCCGAGGAGGTTCCACCATGGCCGAGGCCATCGCGTCGCCCGCCGTTCCCACCACCCCCGCCATCACCGCTCCGGTCTCGCTGCCGGTCCGCGCGGTGCTGCCGTGGGCGGCGTTCGCGGGCATCCTGATGCTCGTCGCGCTCTACTTCGTCGGTGCCGAGCAGGGCGCCCTGTCCGTGTTCGCGGGCAGCGACGTGCACGAGTGGGTGCACGACGGGCGTCACCTGCTCGGCTTCCCCTGCCACTGAGGCAAGGGAACACCGGGCGCATGTCATCACCCACCACCCCCACGAGCGCGCCCTCCGGCTCGCTCGTGGGCAAGCTTCTGGTCCGCGGGCTGCTCGCGGGCCTGATCGCCGGGCTGTTCGCCTTCGCCGTCGCGTACGTCGCGGGCGAGCCGTCCGTCAACGCCTCGATCGCCGTCGAAGAGGCCGCGGCCGCCAAGGCGGAGCACGCCGAGCACGCCGAGCACGCGGACCACTCCGCCCACTCCCACGACCACGGCGGGAACGGCGCGAACGGGGCGGCCACCCAGGCCGACTCCGAGGAGGAGATCGTCAGCCGGGACCTCCAGTCCACGGCCGGCCTCGCCACCGGCGTCCTCGTCTACGGCGTCGCGCTCGGCGGCATCGCGTCCCTCGCGTTCTGCTTCGTGATCGGCCGGATCGGCCGCTTCAGCGCGAAGGCCACCGCGGCTCTCGTCGCGTCCGCGGCCTTCACGACGGTCTATCTGGTGCCGTTCCTGAAGTACCCGGCGACCCCGCCGGCCGTCGGCAACCCGGACACCATCGGGCAGCGCACCACGCTGTTCTTCCTGATGATCCTGCTGAGCGTGCTGCTCGGCATCGCCGCGGTCATCGCCGGCCGCCGCCTCGCCCCGCGCCTCGGCAACTGGAACGCGACCGTCCTCGCGGCCGCGGGCTACGTCGCCGCGGTCGTGATCGCCTGCGCCTTCCTGCCCGGCAACGGAGACTCGGTGCAGGCCGAGTTCCCGGCGGCCGTGCTGTGGGAGTTCCGGATGGCGACCCTGGGCATCCAGCTGGCGCTGTGGGCGGCCTTCGGGCTCGCCTTCGGATGGCTCGCCGAGCGACTGCTCGCACCGAAGGAGGCTCCGGCGCAGGCCGCGACCGCGGCCGCCTGAGCATCGCGCGTCAGCCCCGTACACCGACAGGCGTACGGGGCTGACGCACGCCCGGGGCGTGATGCGGCGCGCCCGCAGGCGTCCAGACCTCGCGTCGGCCTTGCTTCGGACCTCGCTTCAGACCTCGCTTCAGACCTCGCTTAGACGTCGTTTCAGGTCTCGCTCAGGCCTCGGCCTCAGGCCTCGGCTTCAGCCCTCGGTTTCATGCCTCGGTTTCATGCCTCGGTTTCATGCCTCGGCTTCATGCCTCGGCTTCAGGCCTCGTCACGCCAGCTCGCGCACCGGCGCGCCCGCCAGGAACGCCTCGATGTCCTCGACCGCCTGGCCGAAGTAGCGGCCGTAGTTGCCCTCCGTCACGTACCCGAGGTGCGGCAGCGCGAGCACGTTCGGCAGGGTGCGCAGCGGGTCGTCGGCGGGCAGCGGCTCCGTCTCGTACACGTCGAGGCCCGCGCCCGCGATCCAGCCCTCGCGCAGCGCGCGGAGCAGGGCCGGGCCGTCGACGAGCCCCGCGCGGGAGGTGTTGACGAGGTACGCGCCCGGGCGCATCGCGCGCAGTTCGGGCTCCCCGACCAGGCCGCGGGTGCGGTCGGAGAGCACCAGGTGGAGCGAGACGAAGTCGGCGGCGCCGAGCAGTTCGCGCAGGTCGGCGGCGCGGCGTACGCCGTGTTCGGCGGCCCGCTCGTCGGTCAGGTTCGGGCTCCAGGCGACCACGTCCATGCCGAACGCGAGCCCGACGCGGGCCACCCGGCCGCCGATCTTGCCGAGCCCGACGAGGCCGAGCGTCCGGCCCGCCAGGTCGGTCCCGACCGTCGACTGCCAGGGTCCGCCCTCCCGGACGGCCCGGCTCTCGGTGGGCAGCTGCCGGGCGAGCCCCAGGATGAGCGCCCAGGTCAGCTCGGTGGGCGGCTCGGACGCGCTGGCGGTGCCGCACACGGTGATGCCCCGGGCGCGGGCGGCGGCCACGTCGATGGAGGCGTTGCGCATCCCGGAGGTGACGATCAGCCGGAGCCTGGGCAGCCGGGCGAGGAGTCCGGCGCCGAGCGGGGTGCGCTCGCGCATGACGACGAGGATCTCGCAGTCCTCGACGGCGGCGACGAGCGCGTCGGGGTCGGTGAGGTGCTCGCGCAGGACGCGGACCTCGACGCGGCCGTCGAGGGGGCGCCAGTCGGCGGAGGTGAGGGCGACGCCCTGGTAGTCGTCGAGGATCGCGCAGCGCAGCACCACGGCAGTCCTTCTCCCTGCTTCCGGTAGATGCGGTTGCGGACGGCGCGGGCTTCGTCCGGAGCACCGGCTTGCCGCCGCGGGGACCGCGTCCCGGCCGAACGGGCCGGTCGCGATGGCGCATCGTATCGCCCTGGTGGGGCCTGCGGGCGGGCCGCCTTCGTGTCAGCCCCCCGACAGGGTCGTCGCCACCGCCAGGAACCACGCGCCGTGCGAGAACGGCTCCGGCGGGTCGACCTCCATGCCGAGTTCGGCGGCCGCCAGCGCGTAGTCCGCCTCGTTCAGGGGCAGCGCGAGCAACTCGTGGAGCTCGCCCACGAGACGGGCGACCAGCTGGGGGTGGGTGGTGGCGGCGTAGTCGGCGACGGCGGCGTCGTGGTCGGGGAACTCGTCGACGATGTCCTGCGAGAACCAGCCGCCCAGCAGCTGCGCGGTCTCCGGGAAGCGCACGTGCCACTCCCAGTGCGTCTGCGGCGTCGCCGGCTCCGGGACGTCGCCCTCCTCGATGCTGCGCTTCAGATGGTCGGCGAGGACGGTCAGCCAGTCGCCGATCGCCGCCTGGGGCATGCCGGTGTCCGGGATCGCGTAGAACTCGCCCAGGCTCTGCCGCAGGCGGCCCGGCGGGTTCTGGCTGTACGCGCGCAGCTGGCGCTCCGCCTCCGCGACGGCCGAGGGGCGGGTGTGCCAGGTGTGGCGGAGGTACGCGTCGAGGGCGCGGCTGCGCCGCTCCGGGGTGTCGTCGGCCGGCTGGCCCAGGTACGCGCGCATCACCTGGTCCAGCTCGCCGTAGCGGCGGTCGTGTTCGAGGGGCTTCATGGACATCTGCGTACGGCCCCTACAGGTAGAACGGAACGGTGGTCTTGACGACGAAGCCGTGCGGGCTCGACGGTTCGCGTCGCAGCACCACGCGCGCCGCGCGGACGTCGACGGGCCCGAGCCCGGCCAGCAGGTCGCCGGCCAGCTGGACGCGGCCCACGGGCTCCTCGCGGGACGGCCAGGCGGCCTCGATGGTGAGGCGGGCCCGGGTGCCCTGGGCGAGCCAGCGGTGGATGGCCTGCTCGTTGGCGGTCACCACCTGCTGGGTGGCCCAGTGGGCGGTCTCCCGGTCGGGGTAGGAGGCGGAGCGGGTCAGCACGGGGGCATCCTGCCAGTAGTCGGATCAGTAGTCGGAGAAGTTCCAGAACATGCCGACCTCGGTGTCCGAGACGACGACGAGGCCGCAGTCCTCGGAGTAGACGCTGAGCGGGCTGTAGCCCCAGTGCGACGTCGTGAAGTCGAGCGTGCCGGGCACGGGCCCGGGCCTGCTGACGTTGGTGTGATAGGTGGCCTTGTCTCCGTACCGTGCGAGGATCGTCCGCGCCATCACGCGCAGCTCCTCCTCGCTCTCCGTGAAGCGGCGCAGGTTGGACAGGGTGCAGCAGTCGTCCGTGAGGGCCAGGAGCAGGTTCTCGGCGCTGTCCCGGTCGATCTCCTTGAGACGCTCCGCAACGTACTCCGGGGGGTGGTCGGCGAAGGGGTACGTGGGGGACCCGTCGTGCTCCCGGCTGTGCGCCGGGTCATCGAGGCCCGTCCACCCCCGGGGGTCCGGGACCCGGGCCATCAACGCGAGGACGTCGAGGACCCAGTTCTCGTGGCGGCGCGGGCCCGTGGCGTCGTACGGGTACGCGTCCTCGAACAGGTGACGTACCGCGGCTTCCCAGGACTTCTGGTCGACGGACATGTGGTGCTGGCCTTTCTCGGCGGAGCGCTAGGACTTGGAGGGCATCGACGTCATGACGGTGAACGGCGGGTTGCGACTGCTGTCGTACCGGAGCCGTGTGTCGATGCCGGTCACGTCGTACGCCTTGGCTTTCATGCCGCCCTGCTTGTATCCCGACAGCGGGTCGTTCGGGTCCACCGGTTGCTTGCTCACGCTGCGGCCGCTGGTCTCGCCGTTCGGCGCGGTCGAATGGAAGTCTCTGACCTCTCCGTCCCCCGGCGGCGGAGGGCCCTTGATCCACGCGTCGATGGCGGCCTTGTTGCTGTTGAGGTTGTGCTCGGTCAGCTCCTCCGCGCGCTGGTAGTTCGGGAAGGCCGAAGAGGCGCTGGGCTTCGGCTTGCCGTACGGCCACGCCTGCGTCGGGCCGTTCGACTGCTGGTCGCGCAGTCGCTGCGCGAGCTGCTCGTCCGTCTTGCCGACGTGCTTGTCGAGGGTGTGGCCGTCGCCCATGTACTCGTTGGCGGCCAGGTTCAGATCGTAGTTGCCGTTCGAGTCGACCTTCAGCCAGACCTTCGAGTCCTTGAACTCCTCCAGGGCCCGCGCGCCGAAGCCGTAGGCACGGGCCTCGCCGGCCTCGAACTTGGGCGCGCTCAGGAACGCCTCGTCCAGCGGCTCCTTCAGCGCCTCCATGCGGGTGGTCAGGCCGCTCAGCTTGCCGGTGTACGTGTCGACGATCCGGTTCAGCTTGGCCGTGTCGAGGTTGAAGACGGTCTTGACGTCGAACGAGAGGAGCAGACTGGCGCCCTTGCTGACCACGGAGGTGACGGTGCCGATGATGCTCTTGACGTCCTTGGGCTTCTCCAGGTCCTCCAGGATGTCCTTGGCGGCCTTCAGCATGGCGCGTTCGAGCTCGTCGTAGACGTCGCGGTTGAGGTCGACGGCGGCTTCCGCGTACTCGCGCAGGATGGTCGCGATCTTGTCGGCGGTGTCCTTGAGGACGGCCAGGACGGGCTCGCTGCCGGTGGGCAGGCGGGGCGTGCCCGGGCCGGAGTTGGCGGTCTGCCCCCACTGGTAGCCGACCCGCTGCTGGCCCCAGGCCGTGGCGCCCCACAGCGCGCTGCAGAAGGTCCGCATGGCGGCTTCCCAGTCGGCCTGCTGGTGGTTGGTGATGGTGCCGACGGCCTGGGTGAGCTGGTCGGCGACCATCGTCCCCACGATGGAGACGTTCATCCAGCTGTGGCACAGGGAGTTGAGGTAGTGCTGCTGCGGGAAGGGGTAGACGTCCGCCACCTTCCCGACCCGGAACACGTGCTTGCACAGCGGGTGGAGGACGTCCCGGACGATCTCCGGGAGCTGTTCGAGCAGACCGCGCAGGAAGTCGTCACCGCCGTCGTCGTCGCCCCACTTGATGTCCGGTACGGCGCCGAACTTCGGGTCCTTGTCGACGACGGCGGGCCGCGGGCGCTGCTCGGGCGTCTTCCCCGGCTGCGGGTGGGACGCCGCGTCGGCCTTGGTGTACGCGTTGGCCGTCTCGGTGAAGCCGACGGCGACGCCGCCGACGCTGAGCACGGAGCGGCCCCAGACCTCCAGCCAGCGGTCGCCGATCTTCTTGTACGCCTGCGCGAACTTCTCGGCCTCGGTGCCGGCGCCGCCGGCGTCCGGGTACTTGCCCAGCTCCTCCAGGAGCTTGTGGGCGCCGCGCATCAGGAAGTCCTGCTGCTCGGCGACCCGTCCGGAGACCCTCCAGAGGTCGCTCGGCTTGACGTCGATGGTGCCGGAGGCGCCGCCCGCCGAGGGGGCCGGGGTGGGAGTGCCCATCAGGCGCCGCCTCCCCAGCCTTCGAGCACGGAGCGGTTGGCGGCGGCGTAGTTGAGGTGCCCCTTGGTCACGACCTCGTGGAGCCAGGCCTGCGCGGCCTTCAGGTCGTCCGCCTGGTGGCTCCACTTGTCCAGCTCGTCGATGAACGTCTCGCGGGCCTCGCCCTCCCAGGTCACGACGACCTTGGCGACCCGCCCGTACAGCGTGTCCAGCTTCTCGTTGAGGGTACGGAGGATGTCCTCCAGGTCCCCCGAAAGGCGTTGCAGGGTGGCGAAGTTGACGGTGATCCGATCGTCTTCGGGCATGGTGCTGATCCCCCCGTGGTGCAACTGTCGGTGTCGGCGGTGTCGGCGGTGTCGGCGGTGTCGGCGGTGTCGTATGTACGGCTCAGAGGTCCGCGAGGCGGCTTCTGGGCGCGGCTGCCGGTGCCGGGTCGGGCACGGTGAGCTCGCGGGCGGCGGCGGCCACGTCCTCGCCCTGCTGCACCTGCCGCATCCGCGCCAGGACGTCGAGCTCCTGCTCGGTGAAGCCGTCGCGCGAGGCGCGCATCGCGGCTTCGAGGAGGGCCAGTACCTGACGGATTCGTACGGCGTCCTCGGCCACTCCGCGGTGCAGCGAGCGGTACGCGGTGGCGGTGGGGCCCTGCCAGCCCGCGGCGATCGTGTCGACGACCTCGTCCATGCGACGGGTCTGCTTCTCCAGGTAGCCCTGCATCGCGTGGAGGTCGTCGGCCAGCTTGGTGAGGCCGTCCTCCGTGTACTTCAGATCGGCGTTGCCGGCGTTGTCCGCGCCGCCGGCGTGGTCGGCGTCCCGCATGCTGAGCCCCCGCTCTCGTCGCGCCGTTCGTACGCGTGTTCCTGCATACGGCCGTTCACTTTAGCAAGGGGGAAGGTGACAAACTCCAGGCCGTCTGCCATGGAGGGGCAGGTGGGTGGCTGGCATACTGCACGGGTAGCCCTTCGCGCATCCCCCGTCGCGAAGGGCTACACCCTTAAGTCGGCACGCACGGCCGACACGCACGGGTGTGGAACACGGCCCGGGGACTCCCCTGTGGTCCCCGGACCGTGTTTTTTGCAGTTAACAGTGACGTAGAGTGTTTACGCAAGCCCGGCACTTGCGCCGGTGCATGATGCGAACGTGGGTAACGGGATGGACATCGGCGAAGAGCACGTACCTGAGCTGCAGTCGTTGCAGCAGAAGGTCGAGTACATGCTGGAGAAGACCTTCCCGGGCCAGAAGGTGTCCGGGCGGACCTTCTCCGAGCTGGTCAAGGAGCGCGGCGGCTCCCTCTCCCACAGCTACTTCTCGAACATCCTGGCCGGGAAGGTCACCCAGCCCTCCGAGGAGATCCTCAAGGCGCTCGGGCTGGGCTTCGGCGTGGACTGGCGGTTCTTCAAGGAGGAGTCGGAGGTCGTCGGCGACGTGGTCGCCGGGCTCCAGTTCCTCGCCAAGCGGCGCACCGGCGAGATCAGCGGCGTGGCGGGCCGGGGCGTCGACGACGACGGGCTGCCGGCGGAGCTGCTGGAGTTCGCGCTCTCGCTGCTGGCGGACACCAAGGCCAAGCAGCAGCCCGAGGACGGGACGGACGGGGCTGGGGGAGCCGGGGGAGCCGGGAGGTAGGCCGTGGCGTACGCGGGTCCGTGCGCGGGTCGGTACGTGGGTCCGTGCGCGGGTCCGTGCGCGGGTCCGTGCGCGGGTCGGTACGTGGGTCGGTACGTGGGTCGGTACGTGGGTCGGTACGTGGCTCCGTGCGCGCGTTCGGCGTTGGCTAGACTCGCCGAGCGCATGTCACGCACGCGTGCCGACGATCAAGAGGCCCCCATGTCCCTGCGCGAACTGCGTAAAGAGTGTGAAGCCGGGCTGGCTGACCTTCCCATACCGGCCCCGTTCACCATCGAGGGCCTGGTGGCGAACATGGAGGCGGCCCGCGGCCGGACCATCGTCCTCCAGGAACTCCCCGAACGGCTGGCGCGCGTCAACGCGGCCTGCGGCCTGCGCCTGAAGTCCGGCACCACCAGCTACGTGCTCTACCGGCGGCGCCCCACCCCGTACCAGACCCAGCACGTGATCCTGCACGAGCTGTGCCACGAGTGGTTCGACCACGGCACCAGCCTGGACGCGGACCAGCTGCGGAAGCTGCTGCCGGTGTTCGACACCTCGCTCATCACGCGGGTGCTCTCCTCCGACACGGTCCAGGCCCGCGCCCAGTACGACACGCACGACGAGCGGATCGCCGAGTTCGGAGCCTCCCTCATCCCGCGCATGGCGAGAGACGTGACCAGCGACGACATGGTCGGACGGCTGGCCAACTCGCTCTCCCGGCCCGTGGCCCACCGGCGCCGCTCGTTCTTCCGCGACACGTTCTTCCGCGACATGTTCTTCCGCCGCTCGTAACGCCGTCCGTAGCGCCGCTCGCTGCGCCGCACGCAGCGCGCCCGGTGCCGCAGCCGATCCCCCCACCCCTGCCCGCAGAAGACCCCCCGAGGAACTCACGTGACCGCCCTCGACCTCGCCGGCTACCTCATCGCCGGCCTGATGACCGCCGTCGCCCTGTGGCGCATGCCGGCCGCACTCTGGGGCGACGAGGAGGACAAGCGCCGCCGCGCCCTGTGGGGCTGCTACGCGGGCTTCGCCGTCGCCCTGTGGACCAAGACCCGCGTGGTCCGAATAGGCCTCAACAACAGCCCCGTCGTGGACCTCGCGGTGCTGATCAAGCACTACACGGCCACCATCGCCATCCTGGCGATCCTCAGCTACATCGTCGCCATCTACGGTCACTTCCCGGAGGGCGGGGCGATCCCCCGCCACGTCCGGTTCGCACGGCTCGTCCAGCAGGTGGCCACCAAGGCCTCCGTGGTCACCCTCGTCCTGCTCACCGTGCTCTTCTTCACGGTGGTGGACCGCTCGCACCCCGCGGACCGGTTCGTGGCCGAACACGCCGGGCAGTGGGGCGCCACGCTCTACATGAGCGTCTTCTACCTGTACTTGGGGGCCGCGTCCGCCGTCTGCGCCTACCAGTGGGCGCTGGCCACGGCCGACGCCAAGCTGCTCCACCTCCGGGTGGGCCTCGGCATGATGACCTTCGCGATGTTCATCGGCGTCGGCTACACCCTCAGCCGGACCCTGTTCCTCTGGATCAGCGTGGTGGACCGGCCAAGCCCGGGCTTCGCGCTGGCCTTCGACGAGGCCACCGAGGCCGCCCAGCTGGTGCTCTTCGCCTTCTTCGCGCTCGGCGCCTCCATCCCCGCCTTCAGCAAGGGCTGGCGGCGGGCCCGGCTGTGGCGGGCCCAGATGAACCTGCATCCGCTGTGGCGCGAGCTGATGACGGCCTTCCCCGACCAGCCCTTTGCCCCGCCGGCCTCGCTCGCCCGGGAGCTGACCCGGTTCGACACCCCCGCGGACCTGCGCGTCGACCGCTGGGCGGCCGACATCGCGGACGCCGTCGAGAAGCTGCGTCACTACGTGCCCGACAGCCTGCTGACCGCCGCCAAGGACGCCGCCGCGGGGCGGGAGTCGCTCGCCGACGCGTACTGGATCAAGGCGGCCCTGCTCGCCAAGGCCGAGGGCGCCACCGCCGGGAAGGCCGCCGCCTTCGAGGCCAAGCACGCCACCGACCAGGACGGCGAGGTCGCCTGGCTGGTACGGGTGGCCGCCGCGTACAAGTCCGTCCCCGAACAGCGGGCCCGCGTCGTCCTGCGGTCCTGCCCGGAGTACAGCGCGTGAACCGCACCGAGAGCGCCGGCAGTGCCCGGCGAACCAGCACCGGCGCCAGCACCAGCGCCACCAGCACCACCACCACCGTGGCCCGTGTCGTCACCGACGTCCTGCAGCCCCGCAACGTCCTGCTCGTGGGCATGCTCGGCATCGGCCTGGCCGCGGCCGGGCACTGGACCGGCCTGCTGTGGGGTCTGCTCGGCGCCCTGTGCGCCGGGCTGATCCCGGCCGGCTACATCGAATGGGAGCGCAAGCGGGGCACCTGGGGCGACCGCCATGTGGTCGACCGCACCCAGCGGGCACCGATCTTCTTCGTCATCCTCGGCTCCATCGGCACCGGGTCGCTGGTCATGCTCCTCGGCGGGGCCCCCACGGCCATCCTCGTCGCGATGCTCGCCCTGTGGGTGATGACCGTCGGGCTGCTCGCGGTGAACACCGTCTGGAAGATCTCGGTGGACTCCGCCGTCGCCTCGGCGGTGGTGGCGCTGCTCGCCGCGGTGCACTCGCCGTGGTGGCTGCTCGCCTACGTGCTCACGGTCGCCGTGTGCTGGTCCCGGGTCGCGCTGACCTATCACACGGTGGCGCAGACGATCGCCGGCGCTTCGCTGGGCGCGGCCACCGCAACCGCGTTCCTCTTCGTCTGAGTCCGGCTGCCCTTCAGTCGTCGCCGTTCACCCGTCGTTCGCGCGCCTGAGCTGCGGTTCCGTAGAAACACACGAACCACGCACCTCAGGCGGCTCGGAGTTTCATGTTTTCAACGCCTGACTGAAACAAGCCAGTTGGCGATGTACTCCACGGACAAGCCGAACCAACGAACGGGGAAAGCCTTGTCCGAGAAGCTGCCTGGCCGTCAGATAGAGATCTCCTGGCCGGACCTGGGCATCACGGTCACCGCCGACCTTGACGGCCGCAATCCGGCGCTCGCCGACGCGCTCTGGGAGTCGCTGCCCTACCGGAGCCTCCAGGGGCACGCGCTCATCGCGGGCGAGCACCTCTACCACGTGTCGCCGATCCCGGCTCTGCTGCACACGCCCCATGACACCCGTATCCCGGACCGGCGCGAGGCCCCCGACGGCACCGTGTTCCTCTCCGGTCTGCAGCACCTGGGCATCAAGTACGGCACGCTGACCGAGCCGATGCCCGCCACCCCGGTCGGCCGGATCCGTGCGGCGGACATGCCCGCCCTCCTTGAGGCCGGAGCCGCGATCTGGGACGCCGTCTACTCGACGAAGAAGCAGATCACCGCCGAGGTCCGCCGCGCGGGCGAGCCGGGCGGCCACCGCATTCCGATGCTCCACGCGACCCACGTGGAGGCCGACCGCCTGATCGCGGACATCCACACCGAGACCGAGAAGATCTGGCTCGCGCCGCCGGTCGAGCTGGACGAGCTCCACCAGGGCATCATCCCCTCCCGGGCGGGCAACTTCGGGACCGTCCTGCCCACCCTGCTGTTCGTCAACGGCGAGACGCGGCCGCTGGGTTACGCCGCGTACGGCGGGCTCGTCCGGGCCGCCGTCCAGGGCATGTCCATGGAGTCGCTCGTCCACATGACCCGGCTCCTGGTCGGTGTCCCCGCCGAGTTCCTGGGCTACTGCGGCCTGGAGAAGCTGTGGGCGTTCACCCAGCGCTTCCTCGCCGTCCTGGACGACCTCGACCGTGACGACTTCTACGCCGTCACCAGCCAGATGGCCCTCTACATCAACTGCCTCGGCGGCTGGAACCTCCAGCTGTACCCGTGGGAGACCGGTGACCACCTGCGCCAGCAGAGCGTCGCCCGGTGAGCACCCCGAGCACCCCGAGCACCCCGAGCACGCTGGACACCCCGAACACCCCGAGCACCCCGAGCGTTCTGCCCGACCGGGCCGACGCCGTCGTCATCGGCGGGGGAGTGATCGGAACCTCCGCCGCCTACCACCTCGCCGAAGCCGGCCTGGACACCGTCCTGTTGGAACGGGGCGGACTCGGCGGCGGAGCGTCCGCGCACACCGCCGGCATGGTCCGCACGTACTTCCCCGGCAATCCCGCCACGGGGCAGCGCGCCGTGCGCAGCCTGGAGGCCTATCACGACTTCGCCCGCCACACCGGGGCGTCGCTCGGCCTGAGGCGGCTGGGGTTCATGGCGCTGTTCACCGACGAACAGCAGATCGCCGCGTTCGAGGCCGAGCAGCCGGCCCAGCGGGCCGCCGGCGTCCGGGTCGACCTGATCGGCGCCCGCGAGGCGGCCGAGCTCAACCCGCTGATCAGCGAGCGCGCCGTGCTCGCCGCCGCCTGGAATCCCGAGGCGTACCACGTGGACGGCCTCGACATCGTCCGTGGTTACGCGGCCGGGGCCCGTAACCACGGTGCCCGGCTGTTCACCCACACGCCCGTCACCGGCATCGGCGACGACAACACCGTCCACACCCCGCGGGGCAGCATCAAGGCGGACAGCATCGTGTGCACGGCCGGGCCCTGGTCCGGCGAGGTGGCGGCCATGGCGTCGGTCGACCTGCCGCTGGCGCCCCGCGTGATGGAGATGCTCTTCACCGACGTCCCGCCCGCTCCGCACCCCGAGCTCCCCATGACGATGCACGCCGCGTCCGGTCTGCGGATCCGCTCGTGGAAGGACCGCATCCTGCTCGCCATGGGAGCGCCCAAGGACGGCGAGGCGCGGGAGGACTGGCTCGGCCGCATCGCCGGCCATCTCGGCACCGTGTTCCCCGCCCTGGACGGCATCGGCCTGCACCGCGCGTGGTCCGGTGACTTCGACGCCAGCCCCGACAACACCGCCCTCATCGGCGAGGACCCCACCCGTCCCACCCGCCGCTTCCTGTACGCGGCCGGATTCACGGGCGCGGGCCTGTGCCAGGCCCCGGCGGCCGGGCAGCGGCTCCGCGACCTGCTGACCGTCAAGTAGCTCCGGTAGCTCCGGTAGCTCCGGTAGCCCCAGAACAGGAAAGAATGACGTGATTGTTCTTGGATGTAATGGTTTCAGCCGGGTGTCGGAGTTCTTCTCCGAACGCCTCGGCGCGACCGGCATCAACAAGCATTACCTCTTGGGCCACGACGCCGCCGCCGCGGTCCTGATCGACGGCCGCCTGGTCGCCGCCGTCGAGGAGGAACGCCTCAACCGGGAGAAGAAGACCACCGACTTCCCCGCGAACGCGATCGACTGGTGCCTCAAGGAGGCCGGGATCACGTTCGACGACGTCGACCTCTTCGCGTTCCCCTGGAACTGGACTCCCCAGGTGTTGGACGAGATCCGGGACGGCATCCGCACCTCGCCGCTGGCGGAGGACGCGAAGACGCGTCTCATGGGCGACATGGCCGACCTGTTCGACCAGGTCGTCAGCCACGAGGCGATGCTGGCGGACTTCGAGGCCCGTACGGGACACCGCCCCGACCCGGCCAAGGTCCGCTTCGTCCCGCACCACCTGGCGCACGCCACGACCGGCTACTACCTCGCCGGCATGAAGGACGCCGCGTTCCTCGTCAGCGACGGCCGCGCCGAGCGCTTCTCGACCCTGACGGGCGAGATCCGCGACGGCAGGGTCACCGTCTTCGACGACAGCGTCACCGGCGCCCAGTACTCCATGGGCACCCTGTTCTCCTGCATCACCCGCTTCCTCGGCTTCGTCCCGAACAACGACGAGTACAAGGTGATGGGCCTGGCCGGATACGCCGAGCCGCCGACTCCGAACCCGTTCCTCGACGACCTGCTGACGCTGCACGACGACGGCCGCTACTCCTTCACCAAGCCGCTCCGGACCGACGACCTGCACAGTCACGACGCCCTGTTCGAGGAGTACTTCGGGCCCTTCGAGGACACCCTGGAGTACACCTCTCGCGTCGCCGCGGCGGCGCAGCAGATGCTGAACGTGGCCACCGCGCACCAGGTCCGGCACCTGGAGAAGAGGACGGACCTCGACCGGCTGCTGTTCGAGGGCGGCGTCGCCCTCAACTGCCTCAACAACACCCCGCTGTTCGAGGGCTCCCGCTTCGAGGACATGCAGGTCAGCTTCGGTGCCTCCGACACCGGCATCACCATCGGCGCCGCGGCCCACGCCTGGCTCGACGACCCCGGCACGACCCCGTCGGACATCCTCGCCGCCTCCGCGCCCGTCACCCCCTACCTGGGTCCGGCCTACGACGAGGCCGCGATCGAGGAGGCCCTGGAGGGCTTCGCCGGCCGTGTCACCGTCTCACGCCTGGACGACGACGAGGTCGTCGAGCAGGTGGCGAAGCTCCTGACGGAGAAGGTCGTCATCGGCTGGTTCGAAGGCCGCGTCGAGCACGGGCCGCGCGCCCTCGGACACCGCAGCATCCTCGCCAACCCGGGCTTCGACGACATCAAGGACATCATCAACACCCGGGTCAAGCACCGCGAGCCGTTCCGTCCGTTCGCCCCGCTCGTCCTGGAGGAGCAGGCGCCGGAGATCTTCGACATGGGGCGCAAGACCAGCTCCCCGCACATGACGTTCGTCTTCCCGGTGCGCGACGCGTACAAGGACCGCATCCCCGGCGCCGTACACGTGGACGGCACCTCCCGCATCCAGACCCTGACGGACGAGGGAACGCCGCGGCTCACGGCGCTGCTGCGCAGGTTCATCGAACTCACCGGCACCCCGTGCCTGATCAACACCTCGTTCAACGTCGCCGGCGAACCCATCGTCTGCAGCCCCGTCGACGCCCTGAACTGCTTCATGGGCACCGAGATCGACTACCTGGTCCTCGGAAACCACCTCATCGCCAAGAACGAGTCCTAGACCGAGCCCGAGAAGGAACGCGCCATGCCGACCAAGATCCAGCGCAAGCACACCATGTACCACTCCACCATCATCGACGCCGACCCGGACACCGTGTGGGCGACCATCCGCGACGCCATGCAGATCCTGGAGATCGTGTCCCCGGGCGACCTGGACGTCCACCGGGACGTCAGCTGGGTGGAGGGCGGCTCGGTCGAGACCGTGCCGGCCCGCTACGACTTCAGGCTCACGCTCAGCGGCAAGGTCGTCCAGCAGGAGATCGCCGCCCGCGACGAGATCAACAAGACCCAGTCCTACCGCGCCGTCGCCCCGACCAGCGGAGTCGCCAGCTACGAGGCCACCATCCGGGTGTTCCCCATCACGAACGACCCGGCGCGCTGCTTCTTCGACTGGTCGCGGATCCTGGAGATCGCCGAGGACGCCGACCTGAAGGTGGTCGAGGGCATCATCGACATCATGGAGAAGCAGACCGACTGCGTACGGGATCACTTCGCGCAGACCGCGAAGTGAGCGACGTGACGACACTCGTACTGCTGCGGCACGGCGAGACCCTGCTCACCCCGCAGCGGCGGCTCTCCGGCAGCGGAGGGTCCAATCCGGGACTCTCACCCGCCGGACGCCGCCAGGCCGACGCGGTGGCCGACGCCCTCGCCCACCGCGGCGGCGTCGAGGCGGTCGTCACGTCACCGATGCGGCGCTGCCAGGAGACCGCGCAGCCCGTGGCCGCGCGCCTCGGCCTGCGCGTCCAGGTCGACCCGGACCTGCGGGAGGCGGACTTCGGCGCCTGGGAGGGCCTCACCTTCGCCGAGGTCCGCGAACGCTACCCGGACGACCTGAGCGCGTGGTTCGCCTCGCCCGAGGCTCCCCCCTCGGGCGCAGGCGAGACCATGCAGCAGGTCACCCGCCGGGTCGCCGCCGTACGGGACGGTCTCCTGGCCCGGTACGCCGGTGCCACGGTCCTCGTCGTCTCCCACGTCGTCCCGGTCAGAACCCTGATCCGCCTCGCCCTCCAGGCGCCACCGCACACCCTGTTCCGCATGGAGGTCGCGGCGGCCTCTCTGTCGACGGTGACGTACACGGAGGACGGCACCGCGACGCTGCAGTCCCTCAACGACACGCACCACCTGAACTGAGCGCGAGGGGTCCAGGCCGGGAGGGCCGGGCCACCTGGCGCAGCGGCAGGGGCTGGACGAGGGGCCGGGACGACGACGAAGGCCCAGGTCGAAACGGTCTGGGCCTTCGTCCTCACCCGGTCAACGAGCCGCCACGTGCACGACCTCCTTGACGACCGTCCTGACACCGGACACGAAGTGGTAGACGGCTCCGCTCGCCAGGATCAGGGCGCTGAGCAGGATCCAGCCGCCGGGGCCGCTGTCCGCCTGGAAGTCCGAACCGTCCGATCCGGGATTGCCGCCGGTCGGGGCCCGCAGCGTCTCTCTGGCGATGTGTGCCGCACCGGCCGCCGCATGGGCGACCGCGGCCAGCGCCATGCCTGTGACGCCGATGGCGAACCACTCCACTCGCCCGAGCTCGTCCATCGTTCTCGCCTCCTCGCCTCCGGATCTCCGCGCCTGTCAGGCGATTGCCTTACCTCTGATCCTCGGCGCGGCGCCCCGGCGCCGCCAGAGACCGGAAGGGCAGAACAGGGGGCCATTGGACCCCATCGCCCCCCTGCCGATCCGCCCGGCCTGTCGGTCGGCGGACTCGTGTCCGGATGGGAGGAAGCCGTCCCGGCAGCGGCGGCGGACGAGAAGAGCGCGAAGGCCGCACCGAGCGAAGCACCGGCAACGGCCGGGTCCGGTACGCGAGGTGGCAGCTACCGCGTCACCCTCCGGACCTCCGACGCGGACGGCGCCGGTACGGAGCCGACCGGTGCCGGCTCGGTCGCACGTGCTTCAGGCCTTCTCGGGGGGCGTGCCGGATTCGGCGGCACGGCGGTACTCGGCGTTGATGCGGCGCGCTTCTTCGAGCTGGTCCTCGAGGATGATGATGCGGCAGGCGGCCTCGATCGGAGTGCCCTGGTCGACGAGTTCGCGGGCGCGGGCGGCGATGCGGAGCTGGTAGCGGGAGTAGCGACGGTGGCCGCCCTCGGAGCGCAGCGGTGTGATCAGGCGGGCTTCCCCGATGGCGCGGAGAAAGCCCTGGGTGGCGCCGATCATCTCGGCAGCTCTGCCCATGGTGTAGGCAGGGTAGTCGTCGTCGTCGAGACGGTCGTACGAGTCATCTGCTGTCATTTGCACCTCTCCGTGAAACGCATAGAGGGGCCCTGGTGCCAGTACTGGCACCAGGGCCCTGAAGGAACTACTACACCACCTGCCGGCCCTGATGAAGCGCCGGCCTTCTGTGTCCGCCCACCCGGCCTGGTCGCTGCCGGGGGTGCGGGGATCGCGGTTGCCTGACCGAAGACCACCTCGCTATCGATGTCCTGCGGTACCCGGACGCGAGACTCCTGCCGCCCGGGCGATCCTGATGGCGCCGTGTTCCTCCATTCCCTTTGATCATCGACTTCTTGTCCTGCGGATGCACGGATACTGCTCCTGCGTACCGCTGGTGATGCGTACTGCTCGGCGACCCGAGGGAACGCCGCTGTTGCCATGCCCTGGTGCGCGCGCCCGCAGCCCGACGCCTTCACCCGGGGTACCGCCTACTGCTCTCACGGGTATCGCTTCAGCCATGACCGCGATCCCGCTCTCGGAGGCCCCTGATCACTGCGGGCCGCCCAGTCCGGCCGCCAGTCCCGTCGCCGTCCTGCAAAGCCCTGGCTTCGAAACTCCGCCGCCGCACTGTCCTGCTCACTGCGACTACCTGTACTGCTGCCGGCAGTTCGTGTCTGCCAGGCCCTCTTGTCTCCCTGGGTTACGAGAAAAAACATAGCCCACCTACACGCTGATGTCTATCGCGGCCGCAGTAGATTTTCGGGTTCGTGGCGAGGAGACAATCGGGGTCGGGCAGGAGCGCCCAGCGGTCCCCTGGGCGCGGTGGCCCCCTGCGCCGGCGCGCCCGACCGTTCATCACTCAGGAGGACGACCGGCGGACAGGTGGAGGTGACTCGTAGGATCGCTCGCATGTCGAAGATTGACGAGTTGCTTGTTGACGTTGCCAGGCTGGTCGAGTCCGGGCAGAGCAACCAGATGTCCCTGACCGTCGTCACCGGGGGCGCTGTCATCACGGGCCGGCTGGCTCCCGAGGCGGTGTGGCGGCAGAGGGTCTCGGAGGTCCTGGCGGACTCCGACCGCCTGGCCGAGTTCTCCGCGGTCTTCGCCGCCGCGGGCGGCCACGAGCCGCCCACCCACCTGCACTTTCACATGGCCCGGATCCTGCAGGGCACGGTGGGGATCCCCGAGACGGGCGGGATGTACCGCGTCTCGATCGCGGACATCAGCGCCTGGACGATGGGCGACGTCACGTACTCCGATCACTGAACTGGCGCGCGGAACAGCGTCCGTCGACGCGTGAGAGGGCCGACCGGCATCCGCCGGTCGGCCCTCTCGGGGGGTCTTTCAGGGACTTCCCCGATGCGGTGCGCAGCGGGAATTCCGGCAGTGATGAACGGTGCCGGAAATCGCTGGAACGGCCGAATGGGTGAAGGAATCAGGCGACTGCGCATACATGCGGCCGGGGCCCGCATCCCGAAGGATGCGGGCCCCGGCTACGCATTGCGCGTCAGCGTCAGGCGGGAACGATGTTCTCGGCCGTCGGGCCCTTCTGGCCCTGCGCGATGTCGAAGGAGACCTTCTGCCCCTCCTGGAGTTCGCGGAAGCCCTGGGTGGCGATGTTCGAGTAGTGGGCGAACACGTCGGGGCCGCCACCGTCCTGCTCGATGAAGCCGAATCCCTTTTCCGCGTTGAACCACTTCACGGTGCCAGCAGCCATGTCATATCTCCTTCGGGCAGTGCAGCGGAGTCCGCACCTTACGGACACCGTGTCGCCGCGATGATTCCCTGCCCGGAATATGACCGGAATCCAAAACGCTTCCGTGCGGCATGCGGCTGGCGGAGCGTTCGAAGTATCGGGTACCAAAACTGCAACTGATTCGACGGTAGCATGCCGCTGCTGCCTGTGCGCGCTCCGAATTCACCCCCACTCGACGCCGGAAGAAACTCTTTCTGTGACGTCGGCGAGAATCTCCATCGGCGATGGTAAATATTGCCTCGTCCTGAATACGGCCTTTCGGCGTGACGTGATCGCCGTTCCGGGCGAGGCGAGCCGCACGGTCTTGCCGTTCAGCGCCCAGAAGGGCACGGCTGAGGCACACCGGGGCCGGGCCACACCTCACCGCAGGGCTTTCGGGCGATGACCCAGCGGTTGGCGGCGAGGGCGTCGTTCGGCTCGGGGAGCGGGCCGCGGCCGTGGCGGCGGGTGAAGTCGAACGGGGTGTGGATCGTGCTGGTCCAGCCGCGCCCGGCGAGATCGGCGGGGGTGTCCGGCCGGGGCTCGGCGTCGAACAGGGCGAGCAGGTCGACGCCGATGCGGACGCGGGCGGCCGTGTAGACGGGGTTGGAGCGGACGGCGTCCGGCTCCAGGCCGAGTTTGGCCTCGTAGGCCAGCGTGCTCCCGTCGGCGCTGAGCCGGTCGACGGTGTCGACGAGGGACCGCTCGGCGGTGGACGGCAGGTAGAGGAGCAGGCCCTCGGCCAGCCAGGCCGTGGGTTCCGCCGGGCGGAGACCCGCCGCGAGCAGGGCCGCGGCCCAGTCCTCGCGCAGGTCGACCGCCACGGGGACCCGGCGGGTCGCCGGTGTGGCGCCCCGCCGGTCGAGGACGTCCTGCTTGAAGGTGAGGACGTCGGGCCGGTCGAGTTCGAAGACGGTGCACCCGGGCGGCCAGTCCAGTCGGAACGCCCGGCTGTCCAGGCCGGCCCCGAGCAGGACGACCTGGCGGGCACCGGCCCGGGCAGAGGCGAGGAGGTGATCGTCCAGGACCCGGGTGCGCAGACCGAAGTAGCGGCCGAGCCGCCCCCAGAGGGGGTCGGCCTCCCCGCCCTGGACCTGCCGGGGGTGGACCGGCCAGTGCGTGGAGGCACGGGCCGCGCGTACGAAGTGTTCGGCGTACCGGTCCGTGGCCAGGGCGTCGGGGCGGTGGGATTCGATCGCCCGGGCCGCCGCGACCATCAGCGCGGTCAGACCGACGCCGGACTCGACTCCCGTGCCCACGCGTCGTCCTCCTCTCCCGGACCGCGGGTCCACTCGGCGACCCGGTCGTGGGTGGTGACGCGGGCTCCGTAGAACCGGCTCATGAACCCCAGGGCCGCCTCGTCGGTCAGGTGGAGCGCCGTGGTGCAGTCCCGCAACACGGTGACGTGATAGCCCTTCTGGAAGGCGGTGCGGGCAGTGGAGTCCACACAGACGTCGGCGAAGAGCCCGGTGAAGACGAGGTGCCCGGCCCCGCCCTGGACAAGGTGCCTCTCGAACCCGTCGGCAAGGAACGCGTCGAAGCAGGCGTGCTTGGTGAACACCGCCTCGCCCGGGGCCGGCGCCACCCGGTGGAATTCCGCGCCCCAACTGCCGTCGAGGCACTTCGGGTGCTTGCCCTGGGCGGCGTCGCGGTGCCGCCAGCTCGCCCGTTGCAGGTGGACGTCGCCGAGGAAGCGGACGAACACGACCTCGACACCGTGCGTCCGGGCGGCTGCGACGGCCTGCTCGGTGTGGGCCGCCACCCGCTCCAGGCGGGCGGGGTCGCCGGGGAAGCGGGCAGTGGCGACCGGGCCGGCGCAGAAGTCGTTCTGCAGGTCGACGACGATCAGTGCCGTACCGCTCGCACTCGTGGCGGTCACGGGCGGAGCCGCGATTCGAGCGCGTCCAGCAGGGCGGTGACCGTGTCCCCGGTGGAGTGCCGGCCACCGAGGTCCGGCGTTCGGATGCCCCGGTCGAGCACGGTGGCCAGAGCCGACTCCACGGCGGCGACCGCGCCCTGGCAGCCGCCGTGCCGCTCCGCGATCAGCGCGGCGGCCCGTACGGTCGCGGTGGGGTTGACGGTGTCGGCGCCTTCCAGGTCGTCGGCGGAGCCGTGGACCGTCTGGTACTCGACCAGGCCGTTCAGTTCCGGGTGCAGGTAGACGTTCTCGGTGCAGCGGTTCTCCTGGCGCTCGGACACGAACCGGTCGAGCAGCACGACGTGCATGATGTCGGCCCACTCGTTGCCCGCGACGATGACGGTACGGTCCGCGAGGCCGTGCGTGATCATGTTGCGGTTCACGGTGTCGGGCTGGAACAGCCGCGCGTCGACACCGTGCCGGTCCCGGAACGCCGCCACCCAGTCGTCGAGGGACCCGTCCAGGAGATGGAACTTGTACGCCATCACCACCTGCTCGGGCCCGTCCCCGGGCCACTCCTCCCGGGCGCGGTCGACCGCGAACCGGAGGATCTTCTCGGTGATCTCCCGGCTGAAGGTCATGGTGCGGGTGACCGCCCCGGGCTCGTGCCGGTTCTCTCCGGTGTAGAAACCCTGTGCCTGGTCCCGAACCAGCAGCACGGAGGCGTCCCCGGCGGCGATCCTCTCGACCTTGACCGCCTGCAGGCGCTGCCGCACGAGGTAGAGCGACTGGGCGTTGATCGCCGTACGGAAGACGGCGGCGGTGCCGAGTCGCGCCTGCTCGCGGCAGAACCGCTCGTAGTGGACGGCGTCCTCGTCGGTGAGCCGGGCGATCTTCCCGACGTCCCCCTCCTCGGCCTTGAGCGAGACGTACGAGTGGTACGTGCGCGGGGACCGTACGACCTCGACCCCGGTCCCGTACAGGCTCACGATCTTGTTCAGAGCCTGCTCGAAGACGTCGGCGAGCTCTGCCCCCGTGCCTCGGCCGACGGCGAGTCCGATGACCGGCTTCACCCTGTTCCCCTCCTGCGGTGTGCAATGGCGTCCCGGGGCGGGCTGCACCGCCCCGGGACCGTTGTGGGCGGGCCGTCTCAGACGGCCGTGGCGGACACGAGCCGGTCGCCCGGGATTCCGGCCATGTCCGGCGCGTAGTAGTCCTTGATGCCGGTGGCCCAGGTCGCCACCGGAACGCGGTCCTCGGCGTCCGGCCCGAAGGCGTCGAAGAGCGCGTGGATGTTCTTCTCCTCGAAGCCGATTGCCGTCATCAGCGACACGAACAGCGGGCGCTCGATCAGCCCGTCCCCGTCGGGGTCGCCGAGCGCGGCGAGAGCCTCGGCGAACTCGGTGACGGTGGGACCGAAGCGGGTGGAGTCGACCACGAACGGACGGAACTCGTCGACCGTGATCACACCGTCGCCGTCGGCGTCCAGTTCGGTGGCCAGCGTCGTCCAGTACCGGCGGAAAGCGGCCCGGACGGCGTCCTTGGCGGCGTCGTCCGAGTCCGCCGCCGCCTTCAGAACCCGGTTGGTCATGAGGTCGAAGTCGTTGGAGTCGATGACTCCGTTGCCATTGGCGTCGAAGAGGGAGAAGACCAGCTCGACCCGCTGGGCGGCTTCGGTTCGCATTTCCGTCACCTGTCTGCTGAGGCCCGTCGATCGTGGGCCTGGCTCAATGCGTGCCCCGGCGTAACGGGGTTGGTGGAGGGGAGGTGACGGAGGGGCGGCCTCTGATACCGGAAGGAGTGACGAGCTGGGCTGCGCCGATATCCCAGACGTCGTCGGTGGTGCCGGGAGCAGGAGTCCGGACGCCGGAGGCCCGCGGAGACACCGTGATCCGGTGGTGGTCCGCACGCTGAGCCACACGCAGGCACACTCCTCGCGGTGCCGCGTCCGCTCGGGCACGGATGCTCTCCGCCCGGCCTTCCGGTGTGCGTCGGGGACCCGACGCCTTCACCGAGGGGAATGCCCCCATCCGGACCGCCGGTACCACGGAGCCGAGCCGTGATGCGGGCGTGCCCGCATCACGGCTGACGGGAACGCAGTCGGTTCCCGCGTCTCGTGCGGGATGTGCGCCCGCCGCAGGGTCAGAACGCCGTGGACGGGCCGAGCAGGGCGGACGCCTGTTGGACCGGGCCGTCCGCGGCCGCGGAGCGGGTACGGCAGGTGAAGCCGAGCCGGGTCATGGCACGGACGACCTCGCGGGCGCTGAAGTCGCGGCGGTCCTGGCGGGTGATGACGGCGCCGACCTGCATGGCGGGGTACTCACGGCGCCCGATGATCACGAACTCGCCGGTGACGGGTTCGGGCCTGATGTCCTTCATCGTCTCCAGGACACCGTTCTTCGTCAGCTCGAACGGGAAGCGGGCGATGACGCAGCGCATAGGACCTCGCAGAAGAAAGGGGGGACGGGATCGACCGGTACGGCGGGGGGGCGGGTGGCTGTGCTCGGCCTCGGCCCGCGTCGTCAAGGACGGGACGGAGAGCCCGCGGGGCGCAGGTCACGCAGTTGCACCCGGTCGGTGTAGGCAGAGGTGGCGCGGAAGCCGTTGAGCTGGGCCCGGGTGACGAGGCCGGTGGGCCGGCCGTCGTCGTCCCGGACGATGAGGCGTCCGGTGCGTGCGCCGCTCATGACCGCCAGAGCCACCTCGACGGTCATGTCGGCCCAGACATGCGGATCTGCCTCGTCGGTCTGGTGCGCGGGCGGGCTGCCGGCGGCGGTGTGCGCGGGGTGGAGCTGTGCCTGAGTCGATGTCACATGCGGCTCCTGGGTGGGAGAGAGGAGTGCCGGCCCCGGGTACGAGGGCTCTGGCCGCTGGGGCTGGGATCCGGAGTGCATGACGGGGGCGGAAGTCCCGCGCCGGGCCCCCGCCGTCGGCGCCGAGCGCGGCGGGCGAACGTCACGGCATGTCGCGACCGGCGAAAGTCGTCACGGCGGGGAGCGTGGGGGGATCGACGGGACCGGCGTGAATCCACCCGGCCTCGGTCCGCCGTTGTCGTCGCGGATGTCCGGGGAAACGGTACGTCGTGCCGTGCTGTTTCATGCGGGCCCCTCGACGCGGTGCGCATCCATGAATTCCCCGACGATCGAATGACACGGAGAATTCCAAGACGGCTTCGAACGGGTATGAAAGCCGAGTGGGCGGGGAGAAGAATGCGGCTGGGGCCCGCACCCCGAGGGATGCGGGCCCCAGCCACGTCGTGCGCGTCAGCGTCAGGCGGGAACGATGTTCTCGGCCGTCGGGCCCTTCTGGCCCTGCGCGATGTCGAAGGTGACCTTCTGGCCTTCCTGCAGCTCGCGGAAGCCCTGGGCGGCGATGTTCGAGTAGTGGGCGAACACGTCGGGGCCACCGCCGTCCTGTGCGATGAAGCCGAAGCCCTTTTCTGCGTTGAACCACTTCACGGTGCCACTGCTCATGTCATATCTCTTTCTGGGGGGCTCATCGGCAGCCGCACTGCGCGGAAGCCGTGTCGCCGTGATGATTACCCCGCCGGAGAGACCGGATACGAAAAGCATGCCAGTGGCCGATGGGCTTGACTGGTGGTACTTGAAGTTTCGGGAACCACAACTGCAACTGAAATCGAGACTAGCATGCGGACTCGGTCTTTCCCGGTTCAATGGCGCCACTATTTCTGGATGTCAAAAAGCCTGGCTGCGTCACCCATCGCATTCTCGTCCCGCCGGCACAGATACTCGTTCGCGGCGTGGAGAGGTCTGGAGGACGACAGAAACCCGGGTCGCTGACCCGAGGGCGGGGTGCGGCAGTCGGGGAACTTCCCGAGACAGGGCACCAGCAGCGTCGCGAGGACGGCAGCCGTCACCTCCGCATGTTCCGCGGCAGGTAGATCATGCGCGCCCCGACGACGGGGCGGGGATGGGGCCGGGGCCGCGAGGAGGCTCCGCCGTCCGTCTCCCAGACGTCCTCACCGGCTCGGGCCTCCCGCAGGCGGCGACCGGTGGCGTCCTCGTCGGACATGAGGGTGTCCGTGGTGTGGAGATTGCCCGGGGCGCACGCGGCGGCCATCAGGCGTGCGGCGGAGGCGGGTTGGGTCTCGGGGGGAATCACCAGCGGGTCGCAGCGGCCGAGGCTGTACGAGAGCATGTCGTGGTGGCGTTGCGCACGGGCGTCGACTCGCCGCCCTCGCAGCCACTCACGCCCAGCAGTGCGGTCGGCAGCAGCGAGGCGCGCCCACGCGAATGCGGCGGTTCATGGCGTCACGTGCGGACACGACACGGGGCGGAGGAGAATCGCTCGGCGCACGCCACGTATCCGGCGCATCCGGCTCGCGCACGCCGAGTGCCTCGGGACGCGCCGCTTCCTCGGCTCCGGGTCTCGGTGGCGACGTCGAGGTCCTTGGTGAGCCGGTTGACCCTCCCGGTGCAGGTACTGGACCAGGTCGTCGTGCTGTCCCTCGGCCAGGACGATCCGGTAACAGCTCATCCGCAATCGGGGCTGATCGAGGTCGAACCGGGACAGGCTCTGAGCCGGGGGTCCCTGTACCGGAATCACCCGACAGCCCCCCCGGGCTGCAGCGGCAGTAATGGCGGCGTAGATGCAGGGCAGAGGGCTCGTGCGGGACCTCCGACGAGACGATGCGGGGTTCGTGCCCTCCGCGTGCCCCATCTCGCCGGGCCGAAGGGCGTGCGGGTAGCGAGACTCGGTAACCAACAAACAAGCCCCAGGTCGCTGACCTGGGGCTTTGTCGTGGAGCGGATGACGGGAATCGAACCCGCGCTATAAGCTTGGGAAGCTCATGTTCTACCATTAAACTACATCCGCGAACATGCCGCCCTGATGATCAGTGCCGCATCGTTGCACACTGTACCCCATTCCGCATGTCAGGCGAAGCGCCCTTCTCTGCGCCGGCCTCCGGAGTGCCCTCCGCGGAGCGGGGGTGGGGATCCCCTAATGTGGCTGTCTCGTCCACCACTTGTCGGGGAAGGGACTTGATGGGTTCGATGGAGCGCACCGTCGTCCGTTGTGCCGAGGGGCACGTGTTCAGCACCGCTTCGTTCCCGCTGCAGCAGCTCGGGGCCGGGCGGATCGGGCCCGGGCGGCTCATCCGGTGTCCACGGTGTGCGCGACTGCGGCACGCCGTACCCGTGGAGCACCAGCAGCGCTGAGGGCTGCGGGCGCGGAGGTCTCCCGATTGGGGGAGCTTCGCGCCCTCTGCGTATCGTGGGAGGGTGCTTCTCTCAGACAAGGACATCCGGGCCGAGCTCGACGCCGGACGGGTGCGCATCGACCCGTACGAAGAATCCATGGTGCAGCCCTCGAGCATCGACGTGAGGCTTGACCGCTTCTTCCGGGTGTTCGAGAACCACCGCTACCCGCACATCGACCCCGCCGTCGAGCAGGCGGACCTGACCCGCGAGGTCGAGCCGGAGGGCGACGAGGCCTTCATCCTGCACCCGGGCGAGTTCGTGCTGGCCTCGACGTACGAGGTCATCACGCTGCCCGACGACATCGCGTCCCGCTTGGAGGGCAAGAGCTCCCTCGGACGGCTCGGGCTCGTCACGCACTCGACCGCCGGCTTCATCGACCCCGGTTTCTCGGGGCACGTCACCCTGGAGCTGTCGAACCTCGCCACCCTGCCGATCAAGCTGTGGCCGGGGATGAAGATCGGGCAGCTGTGCATGTTCCGGCTGAGCTCGCCGGCCGAGTTCCCGTACGGGAGCGAGCGCTACGGCTCCCGGTACCAGGGCCAGCGGGGGCCGACGGCCTCCCGTTCGTTCGTGAATTTCCATCGGACCCAGGTGTGAGGCGGCAGCGGGCATGAGTGAAGTACGCGAGAACCTGACGTACGAGGGCTTCGGCCGCGCCATCCGCGAGCTGGCCCAGACGATCGCCGACGACGGCTACGAGCCCGACATCGTGCTGTCCATCGCCCGTGGCGGTGTCTTCGTCGCCGGCGGTCTGGCCTACGCGCTGGACTGCAAGAACATCCACCTGGTCAACGTCGAGTTCTACACCGGGGTGGGCACCACGCTCGAGATGCCGGTCATGCTCGCGCCCGTCCCGAACGCGATCGACTTCTCCGACAAGAAGGTCCTGATCGCCGATGACGTCGCCGACACCGGCAAGACCCTCAAGCTCGTGCACGACTTCTGCGTCGACCACGTCGCCGAGGTCCGTTCCGCGGTCATCTACGAGAAGTCGCACTCGCTCGTGAAGTGCGAGTACGTCTGGAAGAAGACGGACGACTGGATCAACTTCCCGTGGAGCGTCGAGCCGCCGGTCGTCCAGCGCGAGGGCCAGGTCCTCGACGCCTGAGGCGTCACAACGGGAGACGGCAGAAGACAACAGAAGACGTACGAGAGGGCCCCGCAGGCTTCGCGCCTGCGGGGCCCTCTCGTACGTCCGTGCGTGACTACAGCGTGCCCAGCTTGATCAGGCTCACCAGCGCCACCAGCTGGATCGCCGACGCGCCCAGGGCCTTCGGCCACGGCAGGTCGTGCGAGCGGCTCACCATCACCGTGAAGAGCGCGCCCGCCGCCAGCCAGGTCAGCCAGCCGACGACCTGGACGAGGCCGTTCTCGCCGCCCAGGAAGAGGGCGAAGAGGAGGCGCGGGGCGTCCGTGATCGACATGATCAGCATGGACAGGCCGACGGTCGGCTGCCAGGCGCCGTCGCCGCCGAGCTGGCGGGCCACGGTGTGGGTGACGGCGCCCAGGATCAGGCCGCCGATGACGAAGCCGACGCCGGTCAGCAGGACGTACGGGACGGCGGCCGACAGCGTCGCGTGGATCGCCTCCTCGCGGGCCTGGTCGAAGCCGAAGATCGCGAGCGCGCCGTAGAGGAACGTGACGATCAGCGCCGGGCCCCACACGGCGTGGTCCCGCGTCCGCAGGAACGTGTCCGCCGGGCGCAGCACGATGCCGCTCAGGAGGGCCTTCCAGGGCAGCCGCGGGCCGCTCGGTACGGGGGCAGGGGCGCCCTGGGCCCCGTACGGGTCGTACGGGTCGTCGTGGACGCTGAAGACCTGGGTGTGGCCGGGGTTGTTCGCGGCGTAGTGCTGCTGCGGGTACTGGCCCTGCGGCGCGTGCGGCTCGCCGAAGTACTCCGGCTCCCCGTACGCCTGCTGCTGCGACCACTGCTGCTGCGGTGCCTGCTGCCGCGGTGCCTGCTGCCGCGGTCGGCGCTGCTGCTGCTGCGGGTACCCCGGCGGGGGCGCCTGGTACCCGTACGGCGCCTGCTGCGGTTGTTGTTGCGGGGGGCCACCGGCCCGGCCGCGTCCGTTCCTGAATCCAGCCACGTCCATGAACGTACCCGGTCCTGACGGTGTCTCGCCTCCTCCGGGGGGACTACGCGGAGAGTGCGGCAGAGCTGTGACATCCCCTAGGGGACGGACGGCGAAGGGCCGCCCCGCATCGCGCGGGACGGCCCTCCGTCACGTACACGTACTGCGCGTACCGACCGCGACTACGCCGCGGGCTCCGGCTCCGGCTCGGGCTCCGCCGCCGGCTCCTCCGGCTCCGCCGGCGTCTTCACCGAGTCGAGCAGCAGCTGCGCCACGTCCACGACCGTCACGGACTCCTTGGCCTTGCCCTCGTTCTTCTTGCCGTTGACCGAGTCGGTCAGCATGACGAGGCAGAACGGGCAGGCGGTGGAGACGATGTCCGGGTTGAGGGAGAGGGCCTCGTCGACGCGCTCGTTGTTGATGCGCTTGCCGATCCGCTCCTCCATCCACATCCGGGCGCCGCCGGCGCCGCAGCAGAAGCCGCGCTCCTTGTGGCGGTGCATCTCCTGCTGGCGCAGGCCCGGGACCTTGTCCATGATCTCGCGCGGGGGCGTGTAGACCTTGTTGTGGCGGCCCAGGTAGCACGGGTCGTGGTAGGTGATGAGGCCCTCGACCGGGGTCACCGGGATCAGCTTGCCCTCGTCGATGAGGTGCTGGAGCAGCTGGGTGTGGTGGATGACCTCGTAGTCGCCGCCGAGCTGCGGGTACTCGTTGGCGATCGTGTTGAAGCAGTGCGGGCAGGTGGAGACGATCTTCTTCGCCGACTTCGGCTTCTTGGTCGTCTCGTCCTCGTCGTCCTCGCCGAACGCCATGTTCAGCATCGCGACGTTCTCCTGGCCGAGCTGCTGGAACAGCGGCTCGTTGCCCAGACGGCGCGGGGAGTCACCGGTGCACTTCTCCTCGCCGCCCATGATCGCGAACTTGACGCCCGCGATGTGCAGCAGCTCGGCGAAGGCCTTGGTGGTCTTCTTGGCGCGGTCCTCCAGGGCGCCGGCGCAGCCGACCCAGTAGAGGTAGTCGACCTCGGTGAGGTCCTCGACGTCCTTGCCGACGATCGGGACCTCGAAGTCGACCTCCTTGGTCCACTCGACGCGCTGCTTCTTGGCGAGACCCCAGGGGTTGCCCTTCTTCTCCAGGTTCTTGAGCATCGTGCCCGCCTCGGACGGGAACGCGGACTCGATCATGACCTGGTAGCGGCGCATGTCGACGATGTGGTCGATGTGCTCGATGTCGACCGGGCACTGCTCGACGCAGGCGCCGCAGGTGGTGCAGGACCACAGGACGTCCGGGTCGATGACGCCGTTCTCCTCGGCGGTGCCGATCAGCGGGCGCTCGGCCTCGTCCAGCGCGGCCTGCGGCACCGAGGCGAGCTGCTCGGCGGTCGCCTTCTCGTCGCCCTCCATGGTCTTGCCGCCACCCGCGAGCAGGTAGGGCGCCTTGGCGTGGGCGTGGTCGCGCAGCGACATGATGAGGAGCTTCGGCGAGAGCGGCTTGCCGGTGTTCCAGGCCGGGCACTGCGACTGGCAGCGGCCGCACTCGGTGCAGGTGGAGAAGTCGAGGATGCCCTTCCAGGAGAACTGCTCGACCTGGGAGACGCCGTAGACGTCGTCCTCGCCCGGGTCCTCGAAGTCGATCGGCTTGCCGCCCGACGTCATCGGCTGCAGCGGGCCGAGGGCGGTGGAGCCGTCGGAGTTGCGCTTGAACCAGATGTTCGGGAAGCCGAGGAAGCGGTGCCAGGCGACACCCATGTTGGTGTTGAGCGAGACCGTGATCATCCAGGTGAAGGACGTGACGATCTTGAGCGCCGCGAAGAAGTACGTGAGGTTCTGGATCGTGCTCAGGTCGGCGCCGTCGAGCGCGCTGATCAGCGGGTACGAGGCGAAGAAGCCCGGCTCCCAGCTGGTCACGTGGTGCTGGACGCCCTCGAGCGCGCGCAGCGTCATGATGCAGACGCCGACGATGAGGATGACGGCCTCGACGAAGTACGCCTGGCCGGTCTTGGAACCGGCGAAGCGGGACTTGCGGCCGGCCCGGGTCGGCTTGCTGAGCTGGCGGATCACGATGAGCGTGACGATGCCGAGGACGGTCATCAGGCCGAGGAACTCGGTGAAGATCTCGTACGGCAGCCAGTCGCCGATGATCGGGATGAGCCAGTCGGCCTGGAAGAGCTGGCCGAAGGCGTTGACGATCGTGAGCAGCAGCGAGAAGAAGCCCACCGCCACGAACCAGTGCGCCACACCGACGACGCCCCACCGGTTCATCCTGGTGTGGCCGAGGAACTCCTTGACCAGCGTGACGGTGCGCTGCTTGGGGTCGCCGGTGCGCGTGCCCGCGGGCACCGGCTGACCGAGCCGCACGAAGCGGTAGATCTGCGCGATGGCGCGGCCGAACAGCGCGACGGCTACCACCGTGATGACGATCGACACGACGATCGCGGCGAGTTGCATGTGGGGCTCCTCGGGCGGGCCTCAGCTCGGGGCCTTCTAAGCCTGGGCCTACTAAGCGGTAACTTATTGAGTCCGTGCTGAGATTACCCGTTGGGGGCGCCGCACTGTAGCGGAGCTTGCGGTGATCTGTGTCGCTCAGGCAACCCTTGCCGTGCGGGCCGGTCTCCGGCCCGCCGTGCCGCCTGCCCTGCGACGTCTACGGACTGCTGGCAGCGTACGCGCCAGGATCGCCAGGTCCATCCCCAGCCAGTGATGGTCCACATAGTGGAGATCCAGGAGCTCGCGCTCCTCCCACGGTAGCTCCGAGCGCCCGCTGATCTGCCACAATCCGGTCATTCCGGGCCGTACGGAGAGCCGGCGCCGCCCGTCGCCGGTGGACTCCCGGTGGCCGGGGGCCAGCGGGCACGGCCCGACCAGCGACATCCGGCCCCGTACGACGTGGAGCAGCAGCGGCAGTGAGGCCAGCGGGCTCTTCGTGCGGAAGGTCAGCAGCGTGAACGTGGTCCCGCCGCGGCCCGCGACCGGGCGGCGGCGCAGCACCGCGCCGGTGTCCCCGGCGCCCAGGGTCAGGGACAGGGCGACGGCGGCGATCAGCGGGGACAGCAGGACGAGAAGCGCGAGCCCGACGGTGACGTCCAGGACGCGCTTGACGTCCACTGTGCGCCTGACGTCCAGCGCGCGCTTCGCCGTCATCCATCCACACTTTCCGGTTCCGGGCGAGAACATGGGATATGTCCGGACCTTCTCACGGGCGGGTCCCGGTGGCGGGGAATGACGCGCGTCCACCCCCTGTTGAGTGGATCCCAGAGCGAAGAGTTGAGTCGGCTCCACTCAGGTCTGTTGACTCCCACTCCTCCCTCGTGCATCCTTGAGTCAGTTCCACTCAAGTCAGTCAGCTGGAGGAATCGAAATGGCACGTGCGGTCGGCATCGACCTGGGTACGACTAACTCCGTCGTCAGCGTTCTGGAAGGCGGCGAGCCCACCGTCATCACCAACGCCGAGGGCGCCAGGACCACGCCGTCCGTCGTCGCCTTCGCCAAGAACGGCGAGGTGCTCGTCGGCGAGGTCGCCAAGCGTCAGGCGGTCACCAACGTCGACCGGACCATCCGGTCCGTGAAGCGCCACATGGGCACCGACTGGAAGATCGAGCTGGACGGGAAGAGCTTCAACCCGCAGCAGATGTCCGCCTTCATCCTCCAGAAGCTGAAGCGCGACGCCGAGGCGTACCTGGGCGAGAAGGTGACCGACGCGGTCATCACCGTCCCGGCGTACTTCAACGACTCCGAGCGCCAGGCCACCAAGGAGGCCGGCGAGATCGCGGGCCTCAACGTCCTGCGCATCGTCAACGAGCCGACCGCCGCCGCCCTGGCGTACGGCCTCGACAAGGACGACCAGACCATCCTCGTCTTCGACCTCGGTGGCGGCACCTTCGACGTGTCCCTCCTGGAGATCGGCGACGGCGTCGTCGAGGTGAAGGCCACCAACGGTGACAACCACCTCGGTGGTGACGACTGGGACCAGCGCGTCGTCGACTACCTGGTGAAGCAGTTCGCCAACGGCCACGGCGTCGACCTGTCCAAGGACAAGATGGCCCTGCAGCGTCTGCGCGAGGCCGCCGAGAAGGCGAAGATCGAGCTGTCCTCCTCCACGGAGACCACGATCAACCTGCCCTACATCACGGCGTCCGCCGAGGGCCCGCTGCACCTGGACGAGAAGCTCACCCGCGCCCAGTTCCAGCAGCTGACCGCCGACCTGCTCGAGCGCTGCAAGACCCCGTTCCACAACGTCATCAAGGACGCGGGCATCCAGCTCTCCGAGATCGACCACGTCGTTCTCGTCGGTGGCTCCACCCGCATGCCGGCCGTCGCCGAGCTCGTCAAGGAGCTGACCGGCGGCAAGGAGGCCAACAAGGGTGTGAACCCGGACGAGGTCGTCGCCATCGGCGCCACCCTCCAGGCCGGTGTCCTCAAGGGTGAGGTCAAGGACGTCCTGCTCCTCGACGTGACCCCGCTGTCCCTCGGCATCGAGACCAAGGGCGGCATCATGACCAAGCTGATCGAGCGCAACACCACGATCCCGACCAAGCGCTCCGAGATCTTCACCACGGCCGAGGACAACCAGCCGTCCGTGCAGATCCAGGTCTACCAGGGCGAGCGCGAGATCGCGGCGTACAACAAGAAGCTCGGCATGTTCGAGCTGACCGGTCTGCCGCCGGCCCCGCGTGGCGTCCCGCAGATCGAGGTCGCCTTCGACATCGACGCCAACGGCATCATGCACGTGACCGCGAAGGACCTGGGCACGGGCAAGGAGCAGAAGATGACCGTCACCGGCGGCTCCTCGCTGCCGAAGGACGAGGTCGACCGGATGCGCCAGGAGGCCGAGCAGTACGCGGAGGAGGACCACCGCCGCCGCGAGGCCGCCGAGACCCGCAACCAGGGCGAGCAGCTCGTCTACCAGACGGAGAAGTTCCTCGCGGACAACGCGGAGAAGGTCCCGGCCGAGGTCAAGACCGAGGTCGAGACCGCGATCGCCGAGCTGAAGGAGAAGCTCAAGGGCGAGGACACCGCCGAGATCCGCACCGCCACCGAGAAGGTCGCGGCCGTCTCCCAGAAGCTCGGCCAGGCCATGTACGCCGACGCCCAGGGCGCCGCGGGTGCCGCCGGCGCCGAGGGTGCCCAGCAGGCCCAGGCCGACGACGACGTCGTCGACGCCGAGATCGTCGACGAGGACAAGCCGAAGGGCGGCGCTGCCTGATGTCGGAGGAGACCCCGGGCTTCGAGGAGAAGCCCGACGTCCCCGCCGACGGCACGCCCGAGGAGCCGAAGGCCGCCGACTCCGCCGCGAAGGCGGAGGGGGCGGCCCCGGCCGGGGACGCTACGGACGTAGCCCTGCTGGCGCAGCTGGACCAGGCCCGTACGGCGCTCGGTGAGCGCACCGGTGACCTCCAGCGGCTCCAGGCCGAGTACCAGAACTACCGCCGCCGTGTGGAGCGGGACCGGGTCACGGTCAAGGAGATCGCCGTCGCGAACCTCCTGACCGAACTCCTGCCCGTGCTCGACGACATCGGCCGGGCCCGGGACCACGGCGAGCTCGTGGGCGGGTTCAAGTCGGTCGCCGAGTCCCTGGAGACCGTCGCCGCCAAGATGGGCCTCCAGCAGTTCGGCAAGGAGGGCGAGCCCTTCGACCCGACGATCCACGAGGCCCTGATGCACTCGTACGCGCCGGACGTCACCGAGACGACCTGCGTGGCGATCCTGCAGCCGGGGTACCGGATCGGGGAGCGCACCATCCGCCCCGCGCGGGTGGCCGTCGCCGAGCCGCAGCCGGGCGCGGCTCCGGCCGTCGGCAAGGCGGAGGAGTCGGACGACTCCGAGAAGGACAACGATTAAGAGCCGTACCCGGGAGCGGGAGGAGGGACGTCGATGAGCACGAAGGACTTCGTCGAGAAGGACTACTACAAGGTTCTCGGCGTCCCCAAGGACGCGACCGACGCCGAGATCAAGAAGGCGTACCGGAAGCTCGCCCGCGAGAACCACCCGGACGCCAACAAGAACGACGCCAAGGCCGAGGAGCGCTTCAAGGAGATCTCCGAGGCGGCCGACGTCCTCGGTGACCCGAAGAAGCGCAAGGAGTACGACGACGCGCGTGCGCTCTTCGGCAACGGCGGCTTCCGCGCCGGACCCGGCGGTGCGGGCGGCTCGTTCAACTTCGACCTGGGCGACCTCTTCGGCGGCGCCCAGGGCGGGGCCGGCGGAGCCGGTGGCTTCGGCGGCGGCGGTCTCGGGGACGTCTTCGGCGGCCTGTTCAACCGGGGCGGCGGCGCGGGCGCGCGCACGCAGCCGCGGCGCGGCCAGGACATCGAGTCCGAGGTGACGCTCAGCTTCACCGAGGCCATCGAGGGCGCCACCGTCCCGCTGCGGATGTCCAGCCAGCAGCCCTGCAAGGCGTGTTCGGGCACCGGCGACAAGAACGGCACCCCGCGGGTGTGCCCGACCTGCGTCGGCACCGGACAGGTCTCGCGCGGCAGCGGCGGCGGCTTCTCGCTGACCGACCCGTGCCGGGACTGCAAGGGCCGCGGCCTCATCGCCGAGAACCCCTGCGAGGTCTGCCACGGCAGCGGCCGCGCCAAGTCGTCCCGCACCATGCAGGTGCGGATCCCGGCGGGCGTGTCCGACAACCAGAAGATCCGGCTGCGCGGCAAGGGCGCGCCGGGCGAGCGCGGCGGGCCGAACGGCGACCTGTACGTCGTCGTGCACGTCGACGCCCACCCGGTGTTCGGCCGCAAGGACGACAACCTCACCGTCACGGTGCCCGTCACGTTCGACGAGGCGGCGCTCGGCGGCGAGATCAGGGTGCCGACGCTGGGCGGCCCCGCGGTGACGCTGAAGCTGCCCGCGGGCACCCCCAACGGCCGCACCATGCGCGCCCGCGGCAAGGGCGCCGTCCGCAAGGACGGCACTCGCGGCGACCTGCTGATCACGGTCGAGGTCGCGGTGCCCACGGACCTCGACGACAAGGCGCGTGAGGCCCTGGAGACGTTCCGCGAGGCAACGGCGGGCGAGGACCCCAGGGCAGAGCTGTTCCAGGCCGCGAAGGGAGCATGAGCAGATGGACCGTCGCCGCAACCCTTACGAACTGACGGACGAGACCCCGGTGTACGTCATCTCGGTGGCGGCCCAGCTGTCCGGTCTGCACCCGCAGACGCTCCGTCAGTACGACCGCCTCGGTCTGGTCTCCCCGGACCGCACGGCGGGCCGGGGCCGCCGCTACTCGGCCCGCGACATCGAACTGCTGCGCACCGTCCAGCAGCTGTCGCAGGACGAGGGCATCAACCTGGCCGGCATCAAGCGCATCATCGAGCTGGAGAACCAGGTCGCGGCCCTCCAGGCCCGCGTGGCCGAGCTCTCGACGGCGGTCGAGGGCGCGGCCCAGGCGATGCGCCAGCGCGAGGCCCAGGTCCACGCCTCGTACCGGCGCGACCTGGTCCCGTACACCGATGTGCAGCAGGCGAGCGCCCTGGTGGTGTGGCGCCCGGGGCACAAGCGCGGCGACGTTTCCTCGTGATCGTGGACGCTTCGGCGTCATCCAGGCTCAGACGGGGCAGTGGTCGAGTTTCTCGCTCGTGACGGGTGCCCCGGCCTTCGCGACCAGCAGGGCGACCGCAACAGGTAAGCGGGCCCGGTTCTTTGGACGGAACGCAGCTGACGAAGAACAGGTTGGATTCGGTCATCCGCTGCTTCGCGTCCTGGCGGTCGAGTTGCTGGCCACAGAGACTCGCTCCTAGCAATCCGGTACGGGCACAGCCCTGGTCGCGGCGTCCAGCTCATCGGCCGCTCCGTCAGCGAAAGGGCGAGTGAATCGGTAGCACTGGCCCAGGGCCTTGTCGTAGCTGAATACGACCGTCACCGCGCGTACCGTTCCGCCTTCGACGACCACGCTCTTTGCCTTCAGGAGTTCCTTCACGCCGGCCGACGTCAGATCCCCGTCCGCCAAGCGGGCGAGGCGCGAGCGCAGGTACCGCGCCTGGTCTCCGATCTCCTGCACCGGCTGACACACCCGCCCGTCTCGTTGCTCCGTCCGCCCTGTCCAGAGCCCGTCAGGCCCACGGCTGAACGTGAAAGCGACGCAGCGTTTTACCCTGTCAGCTCCTGGACGCAATATGTTGATCTTCTCGTAGTCTGCTGTCTCTTCTACGGTGGCAGTGAATCGGCGGTGAGCCGCGTCGTACCTGATCACCGGAGCACCCGTATGCTGCGCGATCACTCCCGTGAGCGTTTCGGCATCTGCGGTGCCACGCTCTCGGAGCGACTGAAGGGACTCGTCCTTCGCGCGTTCGGCTCGCCGTTCGAGACCCGCTAGGGCCTTCTGGCGGCTCTCGTGGGAGACCTGCTCGTCGTGCCCGGCCCGGTACCACAACCAGGAGAGGACGATCGCGCAGACCACTGTCAGTACCCCGAGGATGGTCAGGCAGCCGCCGGCCGCGAAGCGGTTGCCCCGCCCCGCGGCCGACGTGCTGCCGCTCTGGCCGATTGCCATCCTCAGCCGCCCGTGTATCCGATGTCGGCGAGTGTCTGGTCCATGACCTGAGCGTAGGCCGTGGTGCCTCGATCCTTGGGGTGGAAGGACTCGAGGCTGGCGCAGACGTTCTCGCCGGGCGACGGCAGGCAGGGGGCTTGGTTGGCCGGATCTCCGTCATGGAAGTCGCCGTCACCGTTCGGCCCGGCCACGATGCCGTTGATCCACTCTTCACTGTCACAGACAGCGTGTCCCTGGAAGGCGGGGATGGCGTCGGCGAAGGAAACCTTGATCCCACCCTGCTTCAGTCCCTCGACCATGCTCTTCTGCTTGTCCCGGACGTAGTCGGCCAGTCCGTTGAGCACGCCGGCGTTGGCTGCTTGGCATTGCGTCTCGCTCGCGATGCGCGGGTAGCTCATGAGGACGATCCGGGCATTGGCTGCATGCTGAGAGATCTGCCGGATGAGGTTTCCGGTATCTGTGACCGCTTGGTCGATCCTCCCGGTGTAGTCGCCACTCTCGCAGACCCCAGCGATGACGTAGCAGTTCGTGACGGCCTCGGTGAAGGCGTTGCCGTCGTTTCCCCCAATAGTCAGCATGACCAGGGTGGTGTCGTTGCTCAGAACGCCGGAGTCGATCTGGGTCTTCTCGTGATAGTTGCCCATGGCGCCCCAGACGTTCGGGTCTCCTGTGGTCAGCTGAAAGGTCTTCGCCCCGGAGCACGTCACGTTCTGGAATTCGACGGCGGAGCTGAAGCCGTCGGAGAGTGCGCCGACGCTGGTGCTCTGGAAGGGCAGGATGACCTTGCGCGCCCAGGAGTTGGCGCTGCGCCGACAGGCGTTCCAACGGCTTGTCCCGTGGGAGGTGTTCGACTCGGGCGAGTAGTTTCCGGCGCCTTCTCCTGATGAGTAGGAGTCGCCCATGGCGACGATCATATGCTTCGGCTTGCCTGAGATTGGTTGGAACGCCACGGCGTCCCAGGCCACGTCATCGTCGGCGGTTCCGTCGTCGGTGGAGTTCGACAGTTCCACCTTCGGTGATCCGGTGAAGTTGAAGGCGCCCAGGTCGACCCAGTGATTGCTCTGGAAGTAGGTGTTGACGTAGCGGTCGCGGTCGCCGCCGGCGACGCCCTTGATCACGTAATGGGCTTGCTGGGTGTGCGCACCGGTGTCCGGCATGTGTGCGAGGACACGGGCCCATTGCCCTAGATTCTGGCCGAGGGTCCAAGTGCCGGTCACGGTCATCCGACCGCCGTAGCCACCAAGGTGTGCGGCATCCCGGGTGTGGGCGTACCAGAAGTGACCACCATAGCCGCCGCCGATTTGGTGCAGGTCACCCTTCGCCTCGTACAGCCCATCCGTGTCGGGGTAGAACTCGAATCCGAAGCTGCCGGCTGACTTTACCGCGCCGCAGCTGCTCCATGTCTGTGTCCCGTTCGGTTCTGCCTCCACGACGAGAGCCCCACTGGGTATGAGTCCCGTGGTGGTGCACGACGGCGTGCCGTATTGGAGGCGGTAGCCGCGACCGGGCTCGCTACGGAGCGTTTGGTATTTGATGTTCTCGTTGCCGCAGGTGTTGGCGCAGAGCGCTTTCCAGGTGACGTTGGGTGAGTGGTACCAGAACTGGGTGTAGCAGCCTTCGGTGTCGCAGTGCGGCGGGTTGTTCGGGTCGCAGTTGTTGTTGGTGTTGCAGAAGGCGCTCAGCGGCGGCTTCACCAGGCTGCGTTCGGTGTCGCTGACCCACCAGGCAGGGCGGAATCCTGCCGAGGAGAAGCCGGTCTCACCGGGCCAGTCCTGCCGGCCGTCGGTGGAGTAGGAGTGGCCGGTGTCGATGGACCAGGCCGCCCAGCCCATCACCTTCTCTTCGTAAGGCCAGCGTTCCGGGTGTGCCGCGTCCTTGGTGGCTTGGGGGTCGAGGCTGGTGTCCATGAACGCCTTGCGGTCCGGCGGGTACATGGGGTTGGCCGGGTTGTTGTACCAGCCCAGACCCCATGGCTGGTCGGGTGCGCTGCTGGGTGCGTTGAAGCCGAGGTTGTAGTTCCACAGAGCGGCGAACCAGTTCTCGGGTTTGGCCGGGTCGTCGTTGTTGACGGTGATCTTCTGGCCGTCGGTGTGGAGCTCGTTCCACTTGTCGGCGAGGATGTACATCGATGCTGCGATGTTCGCCGTGTAGTCGAGGGCGACGGCCCGCTGTTTCTCCGGTGGCAGGGAGGTCTGGTCGTGGCCGGGTAGCCGCATGCCGTCGGTGACCTGTCCGACTCCGTAGCCGCAGTCGGAGTTCTCCCAGTGGATCTTCCAGTACGAGTCGGCGTCGTCGCCCTTGTGGCCGTAGAAGCCGGCTACAGCGGCGAGGGGGCTTCCCATCTGGCCGGGTATCGCTCCCGGTTCGGCCTGCCAGAGATTCGACTCCTGGGCGAGAACGCCGAGGAGCACTTGTGCGGGGATGCGTCCGCCACCGTTCAGTGCCGGGGGCGGGAAGAGGCCCTGAGGGTCGATCGTGCCCAGACCGATCTGGGACCGCCACCCGCCCTGGGCGATCCAGTTGGCGCGCAACTGACCACGTACGGCCATGTCGACGGCCCACTCGACCTGATTCGGCGTGGGCTGCAATGCCTGGCTGTTCACATCGTTCCGTGGCACCGAACACCAACGGTCCGTGTCGACAGGGTCGTTGGCGAGGGAAGTTGCCGTGGCTGTCAGCGACGTCGGGCCGGAATCTCCAGCGCCGGATGAGGCAAGGGCCGGCGAGGCGATGGCGTTGCCCGACCCGCCGTCCTGCCCTTGAGCTGTACGCGTGATCTTCTTCCCGGTCACGGACACCGTCGCGGTCACCGACAGCGGCTCCGAACCACCCGTCTGCGGAGGCAGCCAATCGTGATCTCGAGGCGCCGGTTCGGACCTGGTGAAGTCCCGGCCCGCGCCCTTGATCCGCTCCAGCCCGGCGCGGACGGCGGGCGACAGGACCGGGTCGACGGCAATACGGCCCTCGCTGGAGACATCGGCGTCAGCCGACACAGCGAGAGGGCTGACGCCCGTACCGTGCAGACGACGCTCACCAACAGGGTGCCCGGTGAGAAACACCTGGGGTGCGCCACCCTGCTTCAGGGCCAGGTCTCCGGCCTTCCCCGAAGCAAGGGACGAAAGGCGTCCGTTTCCTCTCCAAAGGTGTGCACGGGCGGTGCCGTGGCTATGGTCGAGGAAGGCTATGTCGCCGTGGCCAGTCACCCGGATGTCGAACGGTGCGCTGTCGGATTCCGCCAGATCCCTCACTGCTCCGGGCCGGCTGACATGCACGAGGCGGCTGCCTCGGGCCGCGACCACACCGTCCCGGACGGGAACAGCGGACGACACCTGTCCTCGTGCGGTCGTGTCCGCCTCGATGGCACCAGAAGTGCCGACCGTGACGAGACGAGTCCTGTCCTCGCGGAACGCGCTGAACACTGCCGTCTTCGTGTTCGGATTGCACGACGGGTCGAAGTAGGCCAGCGACACCGTGAACGGGAGTTTCTTCGCCGTGCCGGTGCTCAGGTCGACGACCGCGGCGAACGCGCCGCCCTGCATGAGGTCCGGTTTGTTGGTGAACGCCCGCGGTGCGTAGACGACAGCGACATGGTCCCGGTCCATGGCGCACTGATTGCCGATCCATGCGTCTGCCGGCATGCCTGGCTCGGAGAGAACGGCCACCGTGTTCCACTCGTACGCCTTGGCACTGTCGGCGACAAGGATCCGGTAGCCGCCGGCGTCGGCCGCACCGGTGACCGCGCGGTCCTTGGAGGTCCTCCAGCCTCTACCGAGCCTCTCGTCCAGGTCGTCCTCCCGGTCGGGGGGTATCGGTGCTTCGGCGTGTCCGAGGTCCGGGCCTGGTGTGGAACCGGCAACGGTGGTCGCGGCAGCGGCGGGTACGACCTGTAGGAGACCGCCAGCAAGGACTGTGCATGCAGCCAGGATGAACAGTGGTACGCGCATCTGTCTTCCGAGTCTCAATGAGTCTCCTTGTGTTCTTGTTGAGGGCGTACGGTGTCCCGCAAAGCCGATTCCCTGCCCCCGGAATGCTCACGAGGACGTACCGATGATGCGGACCGTGTATTTCACTCCTTCCGCCCCGTTGTCGTATTCCTGAAGGAAGGAAGCCGCCCGGCCTGCTCGGTACAACGGGCTGCCGACCGGCCCTTTTGCCCGTGCCTGCGCCTTGTCGGTTTCCGGGATCATCTCGTCGAGCCAGTGGGTGGCATCGATCGGATTCGAGCCGGGGTGATCCAGCTTGATGCAGTCCCGGAGGAAGTCGGTGTGTCCCGGAGCTTTCCGGTCCGCGGAACAGGCAAGGGATTCGATGTCGCCCGAGAGGTTCCACACGACCGCGACACTGAGCTCGGTGCCGGCAGACGGGTGCGCGGCGCCTGTGGAGAGCCACACGGCGGGCTGGCCGTCGTCCTTCTTGAAGTCGTACTTCTGCCTGGGGCTCAGGGTGATGTGCCATTGCCGGGTCAGGTGCTGCAGGAACGCTGTTCCGGTATAGCCCTTGGCCACGACGGTGCTGCGGATGCTGTGAGGAAATCTGTCTGCCGATGCCGGGTGTTTCGGCCAGTTCTTCAGATCGGGTTCGGTTGTCGGGGAGGGGGATGGAGGCGTCGTGGCGGAGGGTACGACCTCGCCTTCCCCCGGCCCCGGTGCCGCGGAGTCGATGCCTGGTGAGGGCGGGTGATGCGACGTGGTGCAGCCACCGAGGAATGCGCAAGCAACCAGAACGATGGCGAGGTATCGGGCGCGGAGGGGTAGGGGCTTCATGTGGGGGGCTCCAATGCGCGGCACGCGAGTGGAAGGCGGTGCGCCTCACGATCCGTCCGGTTGGAGAGGGACCGGCGGGCGCACCGCCGACTTCAACGGGTGGATGGATCAGGGCATCGCGTCGTGGAAGCAGATGCCGGTGCTGGAGGGCGTCGGGGTGGCTGCGAAGACCACCGCGTCAAAGGCGACGTCCAAGTCGCCGGTGTAGTCGGTGCGGCTGGTGTTGTCGGCTTGGAGGTTGCCGCCCTGCCACATGCGGAGTGTGCCCAGCTCGACCCACACGTCCTTGCCGTTGCTTCGGGTCCCCTGGTTGACGTTGCAGGTGCGCGTTGCCGTGACTCCGGCGGTGTTGTTACCGACGTTGACGTGATACGGGACGACGGCTTGAGCTCCGTGGTTGGGCAGGTGCACGTAGATGTCGTACAGCAGACCGCTGGTGTTCGGTTCGGACATGTAGCCCGGGTTCGGTGTCCAGGTCGCGGAGACCTTGTGCCACAGGTCGGCCTCACTTCCGGAGCCGCCCTTGTAGCCGTGGGTGAACCAGGCATGCCCGTCGTAACCCGCGCCGAGCTGGTGCAGGTCGATCGGCGCTATGTCGCCGGTCGCCCGCCAGGTGCCGTCACTGCGGTTGGAGGTGAAGTTGTCGCCGAGTTGCAGGTTGAATTTTCCGTCGCTGGAACGGGTTTCTTTGCACCCCTGTGTGTTGTCGTTCGGGTTGGGAAGGTCGTCGATCAGGAGGCCAGCGGGGGCGTTGTTGCACGGACCCGCCGCGTACTGCCGGTTCAGCGCGGGTTCGCCGCTGCCCAGGGAGTAGACGAGGTTCTCGCTGGAGCCGTTGGTGCTGTCGCTTCCCGCTCCCCAGGAGACCGATCCGTTGAACCAACAGGTCTCGTTCTCGGCGGGACACGGATCCGTGCCGGAGCCGGCCCCGGGGTTGCAGTTGTTGGAACTGAGGCAGTAACTCCGATAGTTCGTGTTGAGGTTGAGCTTGCCTGCAAGGCCCGTCCCGCCCACGGGGAACAGGGGCAGGGAATAGGACGGCTTGGCGTTGTAGGTGAGCTGGGGCGTCTCCACCCAGCCCATGATCTTCTCCTCGTACGGCCAGTTGGCCGGATGCGCGGCGTCGTCGTACGAGGTGCGCAGGAACGGCGCGCGGTCCGCCGGATATCTCGGGTTGGCCGGGTTGTTGAACCACCCGAGCCCCGTGTGGCCGCCGTTCTGCGACGAGTCGGTGTAGACGCCGCTGTTGTATCCCCACAACGCCGTGAACCAGTTCTCCACGTATGAGGAGTTACCCGTGTTGACGTTCATCCCGAGCGCCTTGAGCTGGTTCCACGTCTTGCTGAGGATCTGTACGCCGGCGGCGATGTTGGCAGCGTAGTCGGTGGCGATGGCATATGCCTCGGTCGGGTTGTAGGGGTTCGGCTTGGCCTCGTTCATCCCCGCGGTGACCTGTGCGATGCCGTAACCGCAGTCAGCGGCACCGCTGTTCGGGTAGTAGTGGATGCTCCCCGCGTTCCCGTAGTAGTCACCGAGGAGCGGGTTGCCTCCATCACCGGGCACCGAGTGCCAGGACGCCTGTTTGAAGTTCGACTCCTGGGCGAGGACGCCCAGCATGACCTGCGCCGGCACTGCTCCACCGCCGGTCAGCGACACGCGGGGGAACAGGCTCTGAGGGCTGTAGGACTGACTTCCGGTGCCCAGGTAGTTCGCCGGACGGGTGATGTTCAGGTTTCCGTGCACGGCCTGATCGACCGCCCACTCCACCATGTTGGGACTCGGCTGCAACGCCTGCGCGTGTGGGTCGCCCCGCTTGACCAGGCAGTTGGAGTAGTGGGACTGGGGACTGGGTTCGCCTGGGGTCAGTCCCAATTGTGCGAGAGCGGCCTTCTCCGGTTGGCCGTCAATGATGGGCTCCACGTCATCGGCCGTGCCGGCTGCCGCTGCCGCCGTGATGACCTGTGTCGCCGAAGCGGTGTCTGTTGCCGTGGCGAGAGCCGCGACATTGATGAGACCGGCCCCTTCTTCACTGGAGGAGCCGACCTTCGAGGTGATGCCCTTCAGCTCTTCCGATACCGCCGAGGTGGTCAGCAGGTGGCCCTCACGAGACACGGCGATCGGCTTGGCCGGAGCGTCCGCCTTGGCCAGCCCCGGGGCCTTGGCGGTGCTGATTTCGGACACCTGCCCTGCGACCAGGTCACCGCCGTGGCGGTTGAAGAGGCCGAGCCTGCCCAGCGGTGCGGTGCCCAGTTTCGTCAGCTTCTGGCCGTCCCAGCGGTGCACGACGTCTTTTCCGTCCGCGACGACGGCCAGGTCGACGGCCCCGTCTGTGGATGGGGCCAGTGCGAACAAGCGCCCTGGGATCTTGGTGAGCGCAGTCGTCCGACCGTCAGGGTGGACCTTGACGAGCCGATCGCCGAGCGCGCCGATGTCTCCGCTTTCGATTGGCAGGGGGTTGGTGAGCTGCCCCTTGACGGTGGTGGTGCTGACCGTTTTGCCGGTCTTGGCGTCGACGTCGAAGAGCTGGGTGGAGCCGTGCCCCGAGTCGTCGACAGCGCTGCGTGTGAAGGTGACGGTGTCGCCCTGACCACAAGCGGGGGAGAAGTACGCGAGCTGGACCCCCGCGACGGACTTGGTGACCCTCCCGGTCGCCACGTCCACTACCGCCGCGAACGCACCATGCTCCATGAGAGTGGGCTTGTTGGCCGCTACGGACGGAGCGTAAACGGCGGCGGCATACCGGCCGGAGCCTGTGGTGCAGACATATCCAGTCCATAGGCCGATGCCGTCGAGACCGGACTCGTTGAGGTTGGCGACCTCGCGGTACCGGAACGACTGGGATTCGTTGGCTACCAGAATGTGGAAGCCCTTGGAGTCGCCTGCTCCGACAACCGCGCTGTCGGAGGAAGTCCTCCAAGCTTTGCCCAGTGCCCTGTCAGGTGTTTCGAAGAGCGTTCCGCCGGTGCGTGCCGGGCCCCGCTCATATGACGGATGGTCAGTTACCGCAGTCGCCTGTGCGGCCGGCAGCAGCCCCGCTGCCAGGGTGACGCAGGAGAGAAGGGCAACTCTCGTCGACTGACGATCGATACGCATGCGACTACGAAAAGCGTGCCTTCCTCTCAATGCCATTGCGTGCACACTCCCGTGGTCCCAGCCTGCTTCCAGGTCTCCGGGGCTGGGTCGTATCCCGGCCCTGCGCTTGTCGAGCAGCCTTTCGCCATGGCCTTGCCGCCAACCATCGGCGTGGGTTTGGCGACATCGTCTTGGTTCACGTATCCAGCCGAGTACCCCTGCTCGCTCCCACCGAGCTGCGACACGTAGAAGATGTTCGCCGCGCGCGGCCAGAGGTCGGACGCCGGGTCGACGGTCACCTTCGCCCACGAGGCGTCGCACATGGGCGAGTAGTAGAACCTCAGAGATGTGCCGGTCTCATCAACCTCCTCAAGAAGCCGGGCATCCCCAGCACAGCCGAACGTCACTGGACTCTGGCCCGTGCAGGTTGACGCCTTGCAGCTGTCGGCAGATGCCGGGGCGGGGACCGCGAAGACACAGCCACTGGCCAGAACAAGCGCGGTTAACGAGGACCTGAGAGCACCAAAGGTCTGTGAGGATCGGGACCGGGTGCAGGAAGACGGGGATCTTCGTGTCAGCATGAGCATCCTTTGCGGTTGAAGGCGGGGCTACCTCGTCAAAGGGGCAGCAGCGCCCGCCGGCCGTCGAGCATGAGCCGACGGCCGAGGGATGAGGTTCGGGCGTCAGTGGTTGATGTCTATGACGATCCGGTTGGGCGCGGTCAGCTTGAAGACCTTGTAGGAGGAGTGCGGTCCCAGCGCGAGTCCGAAGGTGTTGCTGTCCTCGAAGCTGTAGACAAATGCCTGGCCCTTGAGGCTCGGGTAGGCGTAGGACTCGGACCTCGGGCTGGTGTAGGTGGGCTGGTAGTTCCCGTCGAACGTCTCGGCCGGCATGAGGGAGACCTTCAAGTAGGAGTCGCCCTTGATCGGCACCTGAGTCTGCGAGCCTTCCTCGCCCCAGTAGAGCGGTGTGGTCTGCTCACCGGTGGTCCACCCGGGGATGGTTCCTTCGCCGAGGTCGATGACGAGACGGTCGTAGGTGTCGTGTGTCGCCGTCCGGATGTCGAGGATGCAGATGTCGGCGCACGTGGGAGCGGCGGCCACGGCCGAGGTGGTGCCGAGCAGGGTGAGCGCGAGGGCCGCGGCCCACGTCAGGGAGACGAGTGTCGCCTTACGCATGCGTGTTCCTCGTCGTGTGAGGGTTGGTCGAGCCGTCGCACGGTTCGCGGGTAGGGGGCGTTGACGCTCTTCTCCCCGCAGGTCACTGGCGTCGCGCACGTCCTCGTCGCGTCAGGCATGGGGCCGGAACTGCGCAGCGGCGCTTGGGCTCGCGGACATGTACAGGCTTTGGTGTAAGGCTGAGGCGGTCAGTGGGTGGCGGCGGTGACCTGCTGTGCCGCCTTGAGGCTGGCGGCAGTGCTGGCCCGTGCCTTGTCCAGAGCACCTCGGTTCTCGGCGATGAGTTCTTCTTGGATCTTTCGCTCAGCCTTGAACCAGATGGAGACGAGACCGGTCTTCTGCTTGCAGTCGATCTCTCCGAGGGCGATCGCCTTTTCCTCATCTGTAACTGACGAGGAGGTGGGGTCGGCGAGGTTTGCGGCGTCCCACACGGTGGTGACCTGGTATCCGCGGCCCTTCATGCAGGTGGACCACGCGGACATGGCGGCCTTGACCACGGGAGTCTCCTGTGACGCGGTGAAACTCTGTCCTGCGAGTTCCTCGGCCAGGGTTACGTCAGGGCTTGGCACCTGGCGCTGCGACTCTCCTAGGCAACCGCCTTCGGGCAGGGGCTTGCCGTTGAGCAACTTGATTTCTTGGCCGTCTTTGTTTCCCTTGAGGGCGATGACCGCTTGCGGCGTCTCCTGTCCGGAGAGCTCGCTTGTGCTTCCCGCGGACGCGTGGGCATCGTGATAGCCGGTCTTCTCCGCTTCGCTGCGGATCGTGAGGCCGTACCGTCGCTCCATGTTCGACGAGCTGCCCGAGGACGGCGGATGGGCTCCCAGTGTTTCCGTGCGCCAGTCGGGGAACCCGAGGGACCGCATGCACTTGATCTCCGCGTTGCCACGCCCCTCGCGGAACGTAATCTCGTCGGAGTAGGAGACGAGGTACTGCTCGATCGGAAGCGTGAAGCCCTCAGCGAGTCCCTTACGGGGTACCGCTTCCGGCCACCCGTCCCGCTTCACCTGCGTCCAGCCGGCAGTCGACTTGACCGGGGGGACGTCTCCGGCCGATGTCGGAGTCCGCTGTTCCTGACCGCAAGCCGTGAGGAGCGTCAGACTGAACAGGGTGAGCGTGATCAGCTTGTTCTTCGTCATCAGAGCCTCTGACTGCTGGCGTTGTTGTTCTTGAGTGCGGAAATCAGGTTCTTGCTGTCACCCGGGTAAAAAGTCTGATAGGTGCCTCCGTATCCGGTGTTGTAGTAGACGCGATGGGACGCGGAGTCCTCGTTTACGCCGCCTGCTGCGTCATTCTTCAAGCTGTAGCCGGCTCCGTCGCCGGGGTGGCATTGACTTCCGGCATCGTGGAAATCGAAGTCTCGGAAATCGAACTGGTAGTTAACCGTATAGAGGCCACTGGGTGTGGCCATGCTGTACCCCTGGTGGGAGTACTCGCTCTTGTTGGTGATGAAGCACGACGAATAGAAGATGCCGATGTTCTGCATGCTGTTATAGAAGAGTGCGAAGCATCTGGTGGAGGAAGAACACTCGTCGGAGCTGTATACTGTCGTGGCATTGGCGGGCGCCTCGGCGACGGCGACGCCGGCTATGGCCAGGGCGGCGGCAAGAGCCACTCGCGTGATTCGAGACATCTGGATTGTCTGCTCCGGTAGCGGAATGTGTTTTGACCTGTGCATTCGTTTCGGGGTGCGGGTTATGGCGATTCGGCGGGGCGAGATTGAAATCGACCAGTGAGGACCTCGATCGGCAAGCGCGAAAAATGAAGTGTCCATGACATGTTCAGGCGTGCCGGGTCCGGGTCGGTCAGGAATCTCGTCCGTCGCCGGTGGTGCTGATGTGGCGTGCACTCGGTCGTGGTCGCCCCCGGCACTGGCAGTCCTGGCGGGCGGGTCGACGCCGAGGCGCCTCCGTCCGGCTTCGTGGCTGTGGCCCGTTCCCGCCGGAGTGCCGCAGGACTGCCACCCACCCGAGGGTCACGGCGCTTATCAGAGCGACTCCGGCGAGCCTGCTTGTGCTCCCGTTCGCGTTCTTCATGAAACGAGCTCCTCCGGTTGAATCAGTACAGGCACAGCGCGGTGTACACGCCTTCCCGTGGGCTCTCGGCATGGCTCCGCGGTTCACTGACGGTTAGGGTTTCGTGACAGCTTTGGCGGTGCAAGCCCTGAAGGTTGCCCATGGGCGCACTGCCTGAAGGGGCAGGGGGAGACTGTGGACGAAGGCCGCGAAACGATGTCGGGGGCTGGGGAGCTGAGCTTGTCCGAGGAAGACGTGAAGCTCTTCAGCGAGGTCGTCGGTGAGAGCGCCGAAGTCTCCGCGGACGATCCTCGATTGGAGAACCTCCGGAGCATCGGAGTCGTCTTCAACGAGCCCCTCTCAAACAGGCCCAGTGCGAGAAGTCTGTCGCAGGCCGAGCGGGACTTCTATGCCAACGAGCTCGACGAGATCCGCCTTCGTGTTCAGCGCATGAGGCAGATCGGACCGATCCTGGATGCCCTGGGCCAGGCGGCCTGCGGGAGCGAAACCTCGGCGGGCACCAACGTCCTCCAGGTCCTCGAGGACAAGAGGGCCATCAACGCCGTGATCCACAGCGCCATCGAGCATTCCAGCATCGTCTGGTCGTCCCAGACCCGCCCACGGACGCTGGAAAGACTGGCGAAGTCCGCTGACCGCGACGTCGTCCTTCTGGAGAGGGGAGGTGTGCGATACCGCACCCTCTACCCGACAAGCGCACGCACGAGGCCGGCCGAGACGGAGTACGCGCGACGCACGGCCGAAACCGGGCGCTCCGAAAGCAGGACGTCCGCAAGGAACTTCTCCCGGATGATCCTCACTGACACGGTCGCACTGATCTCGGACATCCGCGTGGGCGAAGGGGCCGGCGAGCCCGCCATCATCGTCCGGGACCCCGCGCTGCTCGCCTGGCTCCGGGAGGTGTACCAGCGCCAGTGGGAGGCGTCCGATCCCTGGTTCCCCGCTCCGGCGGACGGGCCCACCGACCGTGAGCTGATCGAGCGCGACATCCTCCAGATGCTCTCCGAGGGCCGAACCCGGGAGTCGATCTGCCGCGCCCTGGAGATCAGCCCGCGAACGTACACCAACTACATGGCCGCGCTGCGCGACCGATACGACGTCAGGACGAACGAGCAGCTGATGTACCGGATCGGCTGTCAACGGGCGGTGGGCACCGCCGAGTAGTCATCGGGATCAGTGCCGGGGCCCGTCGAGAACCACGGAGGGCAGTTCCTGCCCGAGACGCGCAGGGCGCCGGCCCGGCCAGGACGATGCCGAGGGCGCAGGTCAGTCGTTCCCCTGCTCCAGGATGCCGGACTGGGCGATGAGATAGCCGAGCTGGGCGCGGCTGCCGCTGCCGAGGGCGGCGGCGAGTTTGGCGATGTGGGCGCGGCAGGTGCGGACATTCATGCCGAGGCGGCGGGCGATGGCCTCGTCGACGTGGCCTTCGACGAGGAGGCGGGCGATGGAGCGCTGAACGCCGGTGATGCCGTCCGTCTTGAGGTCGTAGGGGATCTCTTCCCTGATGGGGACGGCGAGTTGCCAGAACTGGTCGAAGACCCCGACGAGGTAGGCGACCAGGCCGGGGTGGCGGAGTTCGAGCGCCACCTGCCGGTCCTGGCGGGCCGGGATGAAGGCGACCTCACGGTCGACGATGATCAGCCGGTCGATGATCTCTTCGAGGGTGCGGACCTGGACTTCGGGACCGACGTGTTCCAGGTAGGTGAGGGTGACTTCGGTGTGCCGGGCCGTGTGCTGGTAGAGGGTGCGCATCTGGATTCCGCGCCCCAGGAGCGGACTGACCCGGCGCAGTGCCTCGCTGAGAGCGTGCGCGGGGCGGCCGCCGCCGGGCTGGACGGTCAGCAGTTCCTCGCGGCAGTTGGCGACGACGCGGTCGAGAGTCGCGTTGATCCGGTCGATGCCTTCGAGCACGGAGATGGCGTGCGTCGACGGCGAGTCATGAGGGCTGATCGCCATGAAGGGCGCGAACGTGTCCGAAAGAGCGACGGTGAGCCGCCGGCGGTCGAGGATCTCCCGTTCGATGGGCTGGACGAGTTGCGCCAGGGCGGCGGACGGCGATACGGGCCGCAGCCATCGAGGGTCGTCCGGATCCGGGTGCAGGAGCGACAGATCGAGAAGGCAGGGTGCCTCCGCTACCTCTGACCGGGGTATTCGCCCTGCTCGCAACGCGGCTGCGTAGAGCGCGGAACCCGCTTTGCACAGCTCTGCGTGCGAATGAGGGTGCCCGGTTTCGTACGTTTCTTTCCGCATATGTACACCCCCATGCTCCTGCATCTCAGGAACATGATGCCTGGGTTTGGTGGTGCGGGCGTAGAGAGTAAGCCATCGTCTTACTCGCGGGGGTTGGAAATCTCGTTTCCTTCAAGTGAGGTTGCTCGGTGATGAAGAAGAAGCTCATACGCGCGGTGGCCGTAGTCGCCTTCATCGCGGCTGCAACGGTCGGCGCCGTGGGGGTGACCCAGGACCCCGGGTGGAGCTCCGCCCCGGCCAGCGTGCTCGCCGTGCCCAACGACCCGGGTTGGAGTCTGTCGGAGCCGTCCGTGGCGGATGACCCCGGATGGAGCTCCGTCGGCGCATGACTCCCGATGACTCCAGGTTCCGGCGTGAGATGGCATCGGCCTACCGCTCCGGGTGGCACTTCATCGATCTCGTCACGGCCATCCCCCACCGTGGTGACTCCTTGATGGTGACCCTCTTCGGAGAGCCGATCGTCGTCGCCCGCGAACAGGACGAGGACGTCCGTGCCTATCGGTGTCTGCGCCGCCCGCGCGGTGCGCCGCAGCCCGTTCGCTGTGCCATCCGGTACGGCATGATCTTCGTCAACCTCGATCAGCGTGACCATCAGCTGCTGGAGCCCCAGCTGATCGACACGGAGACCATCACCGCCACCCCCCGCAGTGCCTGAACGATTCCCCCGTCGTTGTAGATCGTTCGGGCGCTTCCCCCACACAGCGGCGCCATCGCGGACCTGAAACGCGATGGCGCCGCTGTGCTTTTCCCGCTGTTCTACGGGTCAGGCCCGGCCCATCGCGCGGGTGAGCGCGATCTCGATGACGACGCGGTCCGGGTTCGGGGTCGGCACCCGGTTGTAGCGGGCCGCGTAGCGGTCGACCGCGTCGGCGACGACCTCGGCCTCGGTGCGGATCCGCGCCACGCCCTCCAGCGTCGCCCAGCGCCCCTTGTCCACCTGGCAGACCGCCACCCGCGCGCCGTCCGGGCCCGCCGCCAGGACGTTGGCGACCTTGCGGCTGTGCTTGTTGGTGATGACCCGGGCGATGCCCTTCTCGCCGCCCTCCGGGTCGTAGGTGACGCCCACCGCCACCACGTGCGGGGTGCCGTCCGGGCGCGGGGTGGTCAGGGTGCACATGTGGTACTCGCGCCAGAAGCTGAGGTACGAGTCGCTGGGCTTGCTCGGGTCGATGGCCATGCTTCGGAAACTACTCCGGGGAGGGCTGCGTCCGATACCTTGAGCGGAATAGGCTCAACTTTGTGTACGTTGGATGAGTCATAGGAGCTGTCGCACCCGAAGCCGCAGTCGAAGACGCAGGAGGAGACCCCGCACGTGGACGCCGAACTGACCAACAGGAGCCGGGACGCGCTGAACGCGGCGAGCAGCCGCGCCGTGTCCCAGGGGCACGCCGATCTGACCCCCGCGCACCTTCTGCTTGCGCTGCTCGCGGGTCAGGACAACGAGAACATCACCGACCTGCTCGCCGCCGTCGAGGCCGACCAGGCCGCCGTGCGCTCCGGCGCGGAGCGGCTGCTCGCCGCCCTGCCCAGCGTCACCGGGTCCACGGTCGCGCCCCCGCAGCCCGACCGCGAGCTGCTCGCCGTCATCGCCGACGCCGACGCGCGCGCGAAGAAGCTCGGCGACGAGTACCTGTCCACCGAGCACCTGCTGATCGGCATCGCCGCCAAGGGCGGCCGGGCCGGCCAGGTCCTCGACCAGCAGGGCGCCACCGCCCGCCGGCTCCAGGACGCCTTCGAGAAGGCGCGCGGCGCCCGCCGCGTCACCACCGCCGACCCGGAGGGCTCGTACAAGGCCCTGGAGAAGTTCGGCACCGACTTCACCGCCGCCGCCCGCGAGGGCAAGCTGGACCCGGTCATCGGCCGCGACCACGAGATCCGGCGCGTCGTCCAGGTCCTCTCCCGGCGCACCAAGAACAACCCGGTCCTCATCGGCGAGCCCGGCGTCGGCAAGACCGCCGTCGTCGAGGGCCTCGCCCAGCGGATCGTGAAGGGCGACGTCCCCGAGTCGCTGCGCGACAAGCGGCTGGTCTCGCTCGACCTCGGCGCGATGGTCGCCGGCGCGAAGTACCGCGGCGAGTTCGAGGAGCGGCTGAAGACCGTCCTCTCCGAGATCAAGGAGAGCGACGGCCGGATCATCACCTTCATCGACGAGCTGCACACCGTCGTCGGCGCGGGCGCCGGCGGCGACTCCGCCATGGACGCGGGCAACATGCTCAAGCCCATGCTGGCCCGCGGCGAGCTGCGCATGGTCGGCGCGACGACCCTCGACGAGTACCGCGAGCGGATCGAGAAGGACCCCGCCCTGGAGCGCCGCTTCCAGCAGGTCCTGGTCGCCGAGCCGTCTGTCGAGGACACCATCGCCATCCTGCGCGGACTCAAGGGCCGCTACGAGGCGCACCACAAGGTGCGGATCAACGACTCCGCGCTGGTCGCCGCCGCGACCCTCTCCGACCGCTACATCACCTCCCGCTTCCTGCCCGACAAGGCCATCGACCTCGTCGACGAGGCCGCGTCCCGGCTCCGGATGGAGATCGACTCCTCGCCGGTCGAGATCGACGAGCTCCAGCGCTCCGTCGACCGGCTGAAGATGGAGGAGCTGGCCCTCTCCAAGGAGACCGACGAGGCCAGCCTGCAGCGCCTGGAGAAGCTGCGCCGCGACCTCGCCGACCGCGAGGAGGAGCTGCGTGGCCTCACCGCCCGCTGGGAGAAGGAGAAGCAGTCCCTCAACCGGGTCGGTGAGCTGAAGGAGCGGCTCGACGAGCTGCGCGGCCGCGCGGAGCGCGCGCAGCGCGACGGCGACTTCGACACCGCGTCCAAGCTGCTCTACGGGGAGATCCCGGCGCTGGAGCGGGAGCTGGAGGCCGCCAGCGAGGCCGAGGCCGAGGCCGAGGCCGAGCAGGAGGCCCGGCAGGACGCGAAGGACAGCATGGTCAAGGACCAGGTCGGTCCGGACGACATCGCGGACGTCGTCGGCTCCTGGACCGGCATCCCCGCCGGCCGGCTCCTGGAGGGCGAGACGCAGAAGCTGCTGCGCATGGAGGACGAGCTCGGCAAGCGGCTCATCGGCCAGAGCGAGGCCGTGCGGGCCGTCTCCGACGCGGTGCGCCGCACCCGGGCCGGCATCGCCGACCCCGACCGGCCCACCGGCTCCTTCCTCTTCCTCGGCCCGACCGGTGTCGGCAAGACCGAGCTGGCGAAGGCGCTCGCCGACTTCCTCTTCGACGACGAGCGGGCCATGGTCCGCATCGACATGTCGGAGTACGGCGAGAAGCACTCCGTCGCCCGTCTCGTCGGCGCGCCCCCCGGCTACGTCGGCTACGAGGAGGGCGGCCAGCTGACGGAGGCCGTGCGCCGCCGTCCGTACAGCGTCGTGCTCCTGGACGAGGTGGAGAAGGCCCACCCCGAGGTCTTCGACATCCTGCTCCAGGTCCTCGACGACGGCCGGCTCACCGACGGCCAGGGCCGGACGGTCGACTTCCGCAACACGATCCTGATCCTCACCTCGAACCTGGGCAGCCACTTCCTCATGGAGCCGCTGACCAGCGAGGAGGAGAAGCGGCAGCAGGTCCTGGAGGTCGTCCGGGCGAGCTTCAAGCCCGAGTTCCTGAACCGGCTCGACGAGATCGTGGTCTTCTCCGCCCTGAAGGGCGACGAGCTGGCCCGGATCGCCAAGCTCCAGATCGACCGCCTGGCCCGCCGCCTCGCCGACCGCCGGCTCACCCTCGACGTCACCCCCGAGGCCCTCGCCTGGCTCGCCGAGGAGGGCAACGACCCGGCGTACGGCGCCCGCCCGCTGCGCCGCCTGATCCAGACGGCCATCGGCGACCGCCTCGCGCGCGAGATCCTGGCGGGCGAGGTCCGCGACGGCGACACGGTCCGGGTGGACCGCTTCGAGGACGGGCTGATCGTGGGGAGGGCGGAGTAGGCCGCCGTGGAGTGGGCTGTGGCGGAGTGGGCCGTACGGAGCAGGCCGTGGCGGAGCAGCCCGTACGGAGCAGGCCGGGCCGGGGCTCAGTAGTCGCCAGCCGTGAGATGTACGAGGGCGGTGTCCCCGTCCTCGTACCGCACCTCGACCAGGACGTCGTACGCGCCGCTCGCCCCGGCCGTGTCGTCGTAGTCGAGGTGCAGACGCAGTCCGCCGGGCGTCACCTCGGCCGGCACCGCCGGATACGTGCCGGCCAGCCACCCGGCGACCTCCGTGCTCGGCGTCCGGAACTCTGCCTCGACGGTGGTGTCCATCCAGGTAGCCTCGGTGCAGCGGGCGCCTTCGGCGCTCCTCGGCAGGGTCGCCCCGGCCCAGGACATCGCCTTCGCGCAGTCGGTCGGGTGGGGTTCGTCCACGTCGTCGAAGAATGTCCCGGTCAGCACGACGCAGCCCACGGGAAGGAACAGCAGGGCCGTCAGGCCCACCGTGATCCCGATCCACTTCCAGCTGACCCGCTTCGCATCCCCCATGGGGCGAGATCATGTCAGCCCGCAGCTGATCGCGCCGTGGGGACTTGCCACCCCCCGCCCGCCATGGGGGAGGATGGCGGCATCCGTACGAAGGGAAGAACCCGGTGAGCATCGACCCGTCCTCGATTCCTAATTTCGGGGCCCAGCCCCAGCCGCAGGCAGGACCGGCGGGCCCCGTCGTTCCCGACCAGGATCTGGTCAAGCAGCTCCTCGAGCAGATGGAGCTCAAGTACGTCGTCGACGACGAGGGTGACCTCGCGGCGCCGTGGGAGGACTTCCGCACGTACTTCATGTTCCGCGGCGAGGCGGAGCAGCAGGTCTTCTCGGTGCGGACGTTCTACGACCGCCCGCACGCCGCGGACGACCGCGCGAAGATCCTCGACGCGATCGACGACTGGAACCGCCGCACGCTGTGGCCCAAGGTCTACACCCACCTGCACGAGGAGGAGGACGGCTCCGCCACCCTCCGCCTCATCGGTGAGGCGCAGATGCTGATCGGCACCGGCGTCGCCCTGGAGCACTTCGTGTCGTCGACGGTCAGCTGGGTGCGCGCGTCGATCGAGTTCGACAAGTGGATCGTCGAGCAGTTCGGCCTGGAGTCCCCGGAGGACAAGGCGTCCGGCGACGGCGACGGCTCCGCCGAGTAGTCAGCCGAACGGTCCCGCTGTGACCGCCGAGCGGTCACAGCGCCATCCGCGCCAGCGTCAGCGCGTACGGCGCGTAGGCGAACGAGAGCCCGGCCAGGCCCGCGATCACCGTGATCGCGGCGCGTGGCCGGGCTCTTGCCAGTGCCCGGGCCGACGGCAGCAGCAGCGGGAACGCGGGCAGCAGGAAGCGCGGCTTCGACTCGAAGAAGCCGGAGCCGCCGACGGTGATCAGCACGAGCATGCCGGTGTAGACGAGCACCGGCAGCGGCGGCCGCTCGTCCGGGTCGAGCAGGAGCAGTACGAAGAGCAGCGCGCCCACCGCGGTGACGGCCAGGGCCATCACGTACCCGAACTGCGTCGGCCCCTTCAGCATGTCCCTCACGAAGCGCGCCGCGCCCTCGCCGAAGTCGAAGCGGCTGGTCCAGCCGTCCTGGACGGCGAAGTAGCCGCCGAGCAGATCGCCGCGCCGGGCGCCGACCCACAGCAGGTACGAGACCCAGCCGAGCGGCGCGACCCCGGCCCCCGCCCACACCTCCCAGCCGGCCCGTCCGCCTCGGCTCGCCCGCCCCCGCCGCCGCCACAGTTCCAGGGTCGCGGCGGCGAGGACTGCGGCGGCGACGGCGACGCCGTTGGGGCGGGAGAGTCCGGCCAGCGCGGCCAGGGATCCCGCCCACAACCAGCGGCGGGTCAGCACCGCGTAGAGCGCCCAGGCGGCGAAGGCGGTCATGACCGGCTCCGTGTACGCCATCGTCAGCACGAACGACGTCGGCAGCAACCCCCACAGCAGCACCGTGAACACCGCGACGCGTCGCCCGCACAGGCGCTCCGCGACCAGGAAGACGCCCCACGCGGCCGCCCCGGCCGCCAGCCACGAAAGCAGCAGTCCGGCCGTCCCGTAGGCGATCGGCAGCACGCCGGCGACGGCCCGGATCAGCCCCGGGTAGAGCGGGAAGAACGCCAGGTCGGACATGGGCGCCCCGTCCGGCCAGTGGAGCGTGCGGCCGTAGCCGTTGGCCGCGATCCGCAGGTACCAGTCCGAGTCCCACGACTTCGCGAGCAGTGCCCGCGGCGAGCGCCCGATGTGCCACGCCCAGAGCGCGAACACCAGCGTCCCGGTCAGCCGCGCGGCGGCGAAGAGGCCGAGCGCGGGCGCCGCCCGGCGCAGCGAGGCGCGCAGGCGCGGGAGGCGGCGCCGGGCGGGCGCGGCGGTGGGTGCGGGGGCGGCGTCGGCCGGCGGGCGGTCGATCGTCTCGGCGGACAGGGGGCACCTCCGTGCGCGCGGGAGTCCGGTCGGGCATTTCCCGACAGTCGGTTTACCCGACAAGCGGCGCGCCGCGGAGGGGGCGCGCCCGTCGGAACCGTGGGATTTTCCCCGGATTGTCCGTGTACGTGAACGTGCCTGTGGCCGTGGCCGTGGCCGTGGCCGTGTACGTGAACGTGCCCGTGCCCGTGGCCGTGTCCGTGCCCGTGTCCGTGCCCGTGCCCGTGGCCGTGCCCGTGTCTGTGTTCGTGGCTGTGCCGCTCGCCGCGCGGGATGGGCCCGACCCGCGCCCGAAGCCGCCCCTCAGCCTTACGCCAGCTTCTTCAGCCGCTCCACCGCCTCCTCCAGAACCTCAGTCTTCTTGCAGAACGCGAACCGCACGAACGGCGCGCCCTCCTCGCGGTGGTCGTAGAAGACCGCGTTGGGGATGGCGACGACCCCGGCCCGCTCCGGCAGCGCGCGGCAGAAGGCGAAGCCGTCGGTCTCGCCGAGGGGACGGATGTCGGTGGTGACGAAGTACGTGCCGGCGGGGCGGTGGACGCCGAAGCCGGCCGCCGTCAGGCCCGCGCTCAGCAGGTCGCGCTTGGCCTGGAGTTCGGCGCGCAGGGCGTCGGTGTACGTGTCGGGCAGCCGCAGCGCCTCGGCGACCGCGTACTGGAACGGACCGGACGACACGTACGTGAGGAACTGCTTCGCGGACCGGACCGCGCTGGTCAGTTCGGGCGTCGCGGTGATCCAGCCGACCTTCCAGCCGGTGAAGGAGTACGTCTTGCCGGCCGAGCCGATGGTGACGGTGCGCTCGCGCATGCCGGGCAGCGAGGCGATCGGCAGGTGGGCGGCGCCGTCGAAGACCAGGTGTTCGTACACCTCGTCGGTGACGACCAGCAGGTCGCGCTCCTGGGCGAGTTCGGCGACGGCGGTCAGCTCGGCGCGGCTGAGGACGGTGCCGGTGGGGTTGTGCGGGGTGTTGAGCAGGATCAGCCGGGTCCGGTCGGTGACCGCGGCGCGCAGCTCGTCGAGGTCGAGGGCGAAGGCCCCGTCGTGCGGACGGAGGGTGACCGGGACACGGGTGCCGCCGGCCATGGCGATGCAGGCGGCGTACGAGTCGTAGTACGGCTCCAGGGCGATGACCTCGTCGCCCGGCTCGACCAGCGCGAGCAGCGCGGCGGCGATGGCCTCGGTGGCGCCCGCGGTGACCAGCACCTCGCTGTCGGGGTCGTACGCGAGGCCGTAGCGGCGCTGCTGGTGCTCGGCGATCGCGGCGCGCAGCTCGGGCACGCCGGGGCCGGGCGGGTACTGGTTGCCGCGGCCCTCGCGCAGGGCGCGCACGGCGGCCTCGCGGATCTCCTCGGGGCCGTCCGTGTCGGGGAAGCCCTGGCCCAGGTTGATCGAGCCGGTGGCGGTGGCGAGCGCGGACATCTCGGCGAAGATCGTCGTCCCGAACTCGGCGAGCCGGCGGTTCAGCAGCGGCCTGGTACCCATCAATGCTCCTCGCTCCTCGCGACTCGTCGTCGGGGTCATCCTCTGACGGCGGGCGAGCGACGGACAAGCAGGCGACCCGGGCACCCCTCGCCCGCCCCGGCCCCCGGGCCCCCGGTCCCTCGCCCGCCCCGGCCCCCGGTCCCTCGCCCGCCCCGGTCTCTCGCCCGCCCCAGCCCCCCAGCCCCGGCGCCCACCCCCCCGGCGCCCGAAGCCGCGGGAGCCAAGCCGCGTGAGCCCGAAGCCGGAGGCCCCGGAGCCCTACGCCCGAGGCGCCAGAAGGCTCCTGAGCCGGCCGGTGCCGACCGCCCCGGGGTGAAGCTCTGGACTTGCTCAAGTGCGCGCTCTGCGCGCTTCGGGCCCGGCCGGGGCGGGAATCCCCCTCGCACAGCCACTCTGGCTGACGCGAAAGCTCGAACGTACGGGGGACTCCATGGGCGGTTTCATCGTCATCGGACTCATCATTCTTGTGGTCGTCGGATTCGTCGCGGCGACCAGTGGCAGCCGGTCCCGCAAGCGGCGCAAGCGCCGGAGTGGCTGGGCGGGCGGCGGTTCCTCTTCTTCCTCTTCTTCCTCTTCGTCGTCCTCGGGGGGTGGCGGCTGCGGCTCGTCGTCCTCGTGCGGCGGCTCCTCGGGCTGCGGGTCCTCGGGGTGCGGATCGGGCTGCGGGGGCGGCTGTGGCGGGGGCAGCTGACTGGGCCGGCGGGGAAAACGGGGAACAACACGCGTCTGCGACCACTCTGTTGAGCGATTGTGGGAATCACGCGATCGATTCCGATTGAACAGTTGAACCGTGGGGCCCCCGAGGGGATGGAAACCACGCCAAGTTGGGCAAAAACGCTGCGACTCGCCCACGGTTCATGATTCCCTCGTTGTTGAGAACATCCAGCCCTCGGACCGTGTGTGGACCCGAGCCGGCGATCCCCACTCCCGGTCGAAACCCTTCACCGGGACGCCTCCGGCCCACCCGCCAACCGTGTTTGCGGAGCCGATCCATGCTCACGACCCTGAAAACCTCCTACACCGATACGCGCGCGGCCGATCTGGCCTGGGCGCTGGGGCGCGACCCGCTGCCCGCGCTCGCCGTACTCGATCTCGAACTCGCCGGCGCCAAGCTGCAGTTGCGGCTGCTCGGCGCCTCCCATCAGGTACTCCTCCGGGAGGAGGACCGCAGTTGCTCGGAGACCGTCGCCTGCATGCCCGGCAGCAGCACCCCGCTGCCGCTGGGCGTGTCCAAGCGGGTCGGCGAGTGGGAGTACGAGTTCGCCGCCCGCGTCGAGACCCTCACCCAGGGTTCCTTCGCGGGCCGCGCGCAGGAGTTGCTCGCACTCGTCGCCGACCATCCGCACGGCCTCGCGGGGACGTTCCCCGGCTCGCCGCACGCCTTCACGGCGATGCTGGCGCAGCGCCACGAGGGCCAGGTGCGCTGGCGTACCTGGCACGCCTACCCGCAGGAAGGGCAGTTGGTGGTGACGAGGACGCAGATCGGCGCGCGGATGCCGGCCGCGCTCTGAGCCGCGCCCTGAGCCGCGCTCCGGACCGCCGGCGTAGCCGCGCGTTCACGGCGCCGCCGCACATATGCCTCGGATGCACTCGCGCGGGTGACACTGTGCGGAACAGGTGTGACGTAGCGTTACGGGCATGATCGACCCGCCCGTGACCACGCTGCCCCTGCCGCCCAAACCGGCGGTGCGGCGGCCAGTCCGGCCGAGCGCGGTGCGGTATCCGGTCCTGGTGACGGTCTTCGTCTGCGCCGCCTGCGGCCTGGTCTACGAGCTCGAACTGGTGGCGCTCGCCACCTACTTGATCGGTGACTCGGTCACCCAGGCGTCCGTCGTGCTGTCCGTCATGGTCTTCGCGATGGGCGTCGGCTCGCTGCTCGCCAAGCGGCTGCGCTGCCGCGCCGCCGTCGGCTTCGGCCTGGTCGAGGGCGGGCTCGCGCTGATCGGCGGCTGCTCGGCGATGGTGCTGTACGCGGCCTTCGCCTGGCTCGGTCAGGCGCAGTGGGTGCTCGTCGCCTTCTCGCTGGCCATCGGCGTGCTGATCGGGGCGGAGATCCCGCTCCTGATGACGCTCATCCAGCGGGCGGAGTCGGCGCGTTCGCCGGCGCGGCCGGTCGCCGGGGTCGTCCCGGGCGGCACCCGGCGCGGCCGGACCCGCGCCCAGCGGGGCCCGTACGACGCCGCCGGGACCGTCGCTGACCTGTTCGCCGCCGACTACGTGGGCGCGCTGGTCGGCGGGCTCGCCTTCCCGTTCCTGCTGCTGCCCTGGCTCGGCCAGCTCACCGGCGCGCTGGTCACCGGCACGGTCAACGCGGTCGCCGGCGGCGCGCTCGTCCTGTGCCTGTTCCGGCACGACCTGACGGGCCGTTCGCGGAGGCTGCTCATCGGCGCGAACCTCGCCGTGCTCGCCGTCCTCGCCACCGCGACCGTCCTCGCCGACGACTTCGAACAGGCGGCGCGCCGGGCCGTGTACGGCGACAGCGTGCGGATCGCCGTGCGCACCGACGTCCAGGAGGTGGTGGTCACCGGTGAGCGCGGCGGCCCGCCCGACCTCTTCCTGGACGGGCGGCTGCGGGTCGGTGGGCGCGACGAGTACCGCTACCACGAGGCCCTGGTGCACCCCGCGATGAACGGCCGGCACACGCGCGTGCTGATCCTGGGCGGCGGCGACGGGCTCGCCGCCCGCGAGGTGCTCCGCTACGACGACGTGCGCGCCGTCACCGTCGTCGAGCTCGACCCGGGAGTCGCCCGGATCGCCCGTACCGACCCCGACCTGGCCGTGCTCAACGGACAGGCGTTCCGCGACCCGCGGGTGACCGTCGCGTACGGGGACTCGTTCCGCTGGCTGCGCCTCCACCGCTCTCCGCAGGAACGGTACGACGTGGTGATCTCCGACCTGCCCGACCCCGGGCCCGGCGACACCGCGGGCGCGATGCACTACTCCGAGGAGTTCTACGGACTCGCCGCCGGCGTCCTCGCCGACGGCGGCCGCCTCGTGGTCCACGCCGGCCCCGCGACCGGCCGCCCCCGCACGTACTGGACCGTCGACGCCACCCTCCGCGCCGCCGGCTTCACCACCCGCCCGTATGCCGCGACCGCGCGCGGGAACGGGGAGGGGGACGGGGAAAGCGACGGGAACAGGGACGCGGAAAGGGAGGGCGAGGGGGCCCGGGGCGGGGAGGGGAGCGGGGGCGCGGAGTGGGGCTTCCTGCTCGCGACCCGGGGCGGCAGGCCGCCGGTCCTCGGCCTCGCGCCCGACGCGCCCCGGCTGCGTTCCCTCACCGCCGCCACCCTCACCGAGGCGGAGAGCCGCGTGGAGCGCACCCGCACCGGAGGCGCGGGCGGCCTGCCGCCGTCGACGCTGGTGCATCCGCGCTACTGACGCGCGGCCGCGGCGCCCGGGGGCGCGCAAACAGGCGACGGGCGGGCCCCGGCTGAGTAGGCTCGGCTCCCATGGAGCATGAGGTGTTCGTCCCGGTCCCGGCCGAGGTCCTGCGTGCCACGCTGACGGACCCGGCGCGGGTCGCGCGCTGCGTGCCTGGCTTCCAGCAGGACGCCGACGCGGCGACCGGGCCCCTCACGGGCCGGCTGAAGGTCCGGGTCGGCGGCAACACCATCACCTACCGCGGCACGTTCCGGATCGCCGAGCGGGACGGCGGCGGAGGCTTCGCCGTCGAGGGCGAGGGCGCCGAGGTCCGCGGCAAGGGCACGGCGTCGCTCGCGCTGACGCTGACCCTCACTCCGCTGGCCGAGGGCACCACGATCGGCTTCACCGGCGAGGTGACGGCGGCCGGGCGGCTCGCCGACGCCGACGCGGACGCCCGAGGCGCGGCGGGCGCCCGACTGCTCGACCGGTTCGCGGAGGCGCTGGTCGCGGTGGCGGACGTGGAGGCCGAGATGGCCGCCGAGAGCGAGAGCAGGGCGAAGGCCAAGGACGCGGAAGAGGTCGAGGACGCGGGAGAGGTCGAGGACGCGTACGAGGAAGGGGACGGGGACGACGCGGCGGCGGAAACGGACGGGCGCACGTCCGTCTTCGACACGCCGGTGCCGCCGCCGTCCCTCGACCCGCTCGCCGACGAGGAGGAGTACGAGTCGCCCGGCACCGGTCAGCCCGCCGAGGCCGCGCACGCCCGGCGCACCATGATCGGCCGCAGCGCCGAGGAGGTCGACCACGCCCCGCCGCGCGGCCGGTACGCCCCCGTGCCCGCCGTCGAGGCCTCCGGCGCCGGCGCGAGTCTGCGCTGGATCGCCCCCGCCGCCGCGCTCGCCCTCGCCTCCGCCGTCGTGGTGAGCCGCGCCCTGCGCCGCCGCCGCTGAGCCACCGAGCAGTCGGCGGCACCGGGCCGCTGAGCCACCGAGCAGCCGGCGTCGCCGAGTCGCTGAAACGCTGAAACGCTTCCGCCGGCCCGGTCATCGCCTAGGGTCGGAGCGTGAGCAATCTGACGCGACTGACGGCCGGTGACGCCGAGTTGACCATCGATCCCGAGCACGGCTGCCGCATCACCGGCCTGCGCATCGGGGACACCGAACTGCTGCTCCAGGGCGCACACTTCGGCTGCTTCGTGATGGCGCCCTGGGCGGGCCGGACCGAGAACGCCCGCTTCCGCAACGGCGCCACCGTCCACCAGCTCCCCGTCAGCGCGCACGCCGCCCCGCACGCCATCCACGGCACCGTCCGCGACGTCCCGTGGAAGACCGCCCAGGTCACCGAGTCCACGGCCGCGTTCACGACCGAACTCGGCGAGCCCTGGCCGTACGCGGGGAAGGTCACCCAGATCGTCGAGCTGGGCGAGGGCTCCCTCACGCTCACGCTCGGCGTCGAGACCGCGTCCGACTCCTTCCCGGCGCAGGCCGGCTGGCATCCCTGGTTCCGGCGCTCGCTCGGCGGCGCGGACGTCGAGCTCGGCTTCCACCCGGCCTGGCAGGAGGAGCGCGGCGCGAACCACATCCCGACCGGCCGCCGCATCGACCCGACCCCGCGCCCCTGGGACGACTGCTTCGGCATGCCGGACGGCGTCGACGTCACCCTGACCTGGCCGGGGCAGCTGGAGCTGCGCGTCACCAGCCGGACCGAGTACGTCGTCGTCTACGACGAGCCCGAGGACGCCGTCTGCGTCGAGCCCCAGTCCGGCCCGCCGAACGGCCTCAACACCCTCCCGCGCCTGGTCACGCCCATCGACCCGCTGGAGGTCTCGACGACCTGGACCTGGCGCCGGCTGTGAGCGGGCGGCCCTGAGGACAGGCCCTAAGCTCATGAGCATGACTGACGTACGCGCTGAGCTGCTCCAGCAGATCAAGGACAAGGCCGTGGTGCACGGCAAGGTGACCCTCTCCTCGGGTCTTGAGGCCGACTACTACGTGGACCTTCGCCGGATCACGCTCGACGGCGCGGCCGCGCCGCTCGTCGGCCAGGTCATGCTGGAGCTGACCAAGGAGCTGGAGTTCGACGCCGTCGGCGGTCTGACCCTGGGCGCCGACCCGGTCGCCACCTCGATGCTGCACGCCTCCGCCGCGCGCGGTGAGCGTCTGGACGCCTTCGTGGTCCGCAAGGCCGCGAAGGCGCACGGCATGCAGCGCCAGGTCGAGGGCCCGGACATCAAGGGCCGCCGGGTCCTGATCGTCGAGGACACCTCGACCACCGGCGGCTCGCCGCTGACCGCCGTCGAGGCGGCCCGCGCGGCCGGCGCCGAGGTCGTCGCCGTCGCGACGATCGTGGACCGGGCGACGGGCGCGGGCGAGAAGATCGCCGACACGGCGGGCGTGCCGTACCTCTACGCGTACGCGCTGGACGAGCTGGGCCTGGGCTGACGCCGGCCTTCACGGCCGACCTTCGCCGCTGACCGTCATGGCCGACTTCGCGGCTGACGTTCGTGCCCGGCTTCGCCGCTGACCGTCATGGCCGACTTCACGGCTGACCTTCATGGCCGACTTCACGGCTGACCTTCACGGCTGAATCGCCGCGAAGTCGTGACTTAGCGTCCGGGACCGGTGTGAACCGGCTCTGACCTGCGGTTTTGCAAAGGGGCGGGGTGTTTCACGTGAAACACCCCGCCCCTTCCTCTGCCGCGCCCGTGGGACCTTCCGCAGGAGTCTGGAAGGATGGGGGCGACGATGACGTCGCCCCCAGGTCAGGGACAAGCAACGCACCTACCCGCACATCACAAGGAGCGGACGTATGCCCATCGCAACCCCCGAGGTCTACAACGAGATGCTCGACCGGGCGAAGGCAGGCAAGTTCGCCTACCCGGCGATCAACGTCACCTCGTCCCAGACCCTCCACGCCGCCCTGCGCGGTTTCGCGGAGGCCGAGAGCGACGGCATCATCCAGATCTCGACCGGTGGCGCCGAGTTCCTGGGCGGCCAGTACAACAAGGACATGGTCACGGGCGCCGTCGCCCTGGCCGAGTTCGCGCACATCGTCGCCGCGAAGTACGACATCACGGTCGCGCTGCACACCGACCACTGCCCGAAGGACAAGCTGGACGGCTACGTCCGCCCGCTGCTCGCCATCTCCGCCGAGCGCGTCAAGGCCGGCCGCAACCCGCTCTTCCAGTCGCACATGTGGGACGGCTCCGCCGAGACCCTCGCCGACAACCTGGCCATCGGCCAGGAGCTGCTCGCCAAGGCCGCCGCCGCCAAGATCATCCTTGAGGTCGAGATCACCCCGACCGGTGGCGAGGAGGACGGCGTCAGCCACGAGATCAACGACGAGCTGTACACCTCCGTCGACGACGCCATCCGCACCGCCGAGGCCCTGGGCCTGGGCGAGAAGGGCCGCTACCTGCTGGCCGCGTCCTTCGGCAACGTCCACGGCGTCTACAAGCCGGGCAACGTCGTGCTCCGCCCCGAGCTGCTCAAGGACCTCCAGGCCGGCGTCGCCGAGAAGTTCGGCAAGGCCTCCCCGTTCGACTTCGTCTTCCACGGCGGCTCCGGCTCGACCGCCGAGGAGATCGCCACCGCCCTCGACAACGGCGTGGTGAAGATGAACCTCGACACCGACACCCAGTACGCCTTCACGCGTCCGGTGGCGGACCACATGTTCAAGAACTACGACGGTGTCCTGAAGGTCGACGGCGAGGTCGGCAAGAAGTCCACCTACGACCCGCGCACCTGGGGCAAGCTCGCCGAGGCGGGCATGGCCACGCGCGTGACCGAGGCGTGCGCGGCCCTGCGCTCGACCGGTACGAAGCTGAAGTAAGCGCCTCGGCGTTGTAGGACGGGCCCGGCGCCACGAGAGTGGTGCCGGGCCCGTTCGTCGTTCCCGTTCCTGGAGGTATGAGGTGTCGGTGTTCGAGTTCGACCGCGAGATAGACCGGCGCGGCACCTGGTCGGTCCAGTGGGACGGCATATCCGGCCGCTTCGGCGTCTCCGACCTGCTGCCCTTCACGATCTCCGACATGGACTTCGCCTCCCCGCCGGCTGTCCTCGACGCCCTGCACGCACGCGTCGACCACGGCGTCTTCGGCTACACCGACTGGCGGCTCGGCGAGTTCCGGGAGGCCGTACGGGACTGGTACGCGAGCCGGTACGGGGCCGAGGTCGACCCGGAGGCCATGGTCTACGCGCCCTCCGTGCTCTCCCAGCTCTCCCAGCTGCTCCAGATGTGGACCGAGCCCGGCGACGGCATCGTCGTCCACACCCCGACGTACGACGGCTTCCGCAAGGCCGTCACCGGCCTCGGCCGCGAGCTGCGCGGCGTCCCCCTCGGGGACACCGAGGCCCTGGAACGGGAGCTGGCCCGGCCCGGCAGCCGGATGCTGCTGCTCTGCTCCCCGCACAACCCGACCGGCCGGGTGTGGCGCGAGGACGAGCTGACGGAGTTCGCCCGGCTCGCCGAACGGCACGGCGCCGCCGTCGTCAGCGACGAGATCCACGCCGACCTGACGGGCGCCGGCCACCGCCACGTGCCGTGGACGGCGGTCGCCGAGCCCGGGCGGGGGCGCCGCTGGGCGCTGGTCACCTCCGGCACCAAGGCCTTCAATTTTCCCGCGCTCTCCGGTTCGTACGGGTTCCTCGGCGACCCCGAGGAGCGCGCGGAGTTCGTCCGGCGCATGGAGACCGGCGAGGGGCTGGCCTCGCCGGCCGTGCTCTCGCTGACCGCGCACATCGCCGCGTATCGGCACGGCGCGCCCTGGCTCGACGCGCTGCGCGGCTATGTCGCCGGGACGATGGCCATGGCCGCCGAGCGGCTCGCCTCCGGCCTCCCGGGCCTCGCCTGGACCCCGCCGCAGGCCGGCTACCTCGCCTGGATCGACCTGCGCCCGCTCGGCGTCGACGAGACCGCCCTCCAGGAGGAGCTCGTCACCAAGGAGAAGGTCGCGATCATGCCGGGTGGGGTGTACGGCACCCCCGGCTTCGTCCGCCTCAACCTCGGCTGCCCCCGGACGAAGGCCGAACGGGGCGTGGACGCGCTGGTACGGGCGGCGGCCCGGCTGCGGAGCTGAGCGGGCACCGTTACCGAGCGGCACCGTTACCGTCGCGGGACCGGGCGGTCGCGGGTTGAGCGGCTGCCGGGCTGGGCGGCTGCTGCCGGACCGAGCGGCTGCGGGGCCGCGCGGCTGCGGAGGCGGGGCGTTCGCGGGACCATGCAGGCATGGCCGATACGGCGGGCGCCGCGGCGCCGGGCATGGGGATCAGGCTCGCCTCCGGGACCGGGCGGTGGATCGTGTTCACCACCGTGCTCGGCTCCGGCATGGCGCTGCTCGACTCGACCGTCGTCAACGTCGCCCTGCCGCACATCGGCGAGGACCTCGGCGCCGACCTGGGCGCCCTCCAGTGGACCGTCAACGCCTACATGGTCACGCTCGCCGGGCTGATCCTGCTCGGCGGGTCGCTCGGCGACCGGTACGGGCGGCGGCGGGTCTTCGTGATCGGCGTGGCCTGGTTCGCGGTGGCCTCGCTGCTCTGCGGGCTCGCGCCGAACGCCGGCATCCTCGTCGCCGCCCGCGCCTTCCAGGGCGTCGGCGGCGCGCTGCTCACACCCGGCTCGCTCGCGCTGATCCAGGCCAGCTTCCACCAGGACGACCGGGCCCGGGCGGTCGGGCTCTGGTCCGGGTTCGGCGGCGTGGGCGCGGCGATCGGGCCGTTCGTGGGCGGGTGGCTGGTGGACGGGCCCGGCTGGCGGTGGGTGTTCCTGCTGAACGTGCCGCTCGCGCTCGTCTGCGTGCCCGTCGCTCTGCGCCACGTCCCCGAGTCCCGCGACGTCGTCGCGCACGGGCGCTTCGACGTGCTCGGCGCGGTGCTCGGCGCGCTGGCGCTCGCGCTCGTCACGTACGCGCTGATCGCGCAGGTGTGGTGGGCGGGCGCGGCGGGCGTGGTGGTCGGCGCGGGGTTCGTGTGGGTGGAGCGGCGGCGGGGCGAGCGGGCGATGGTGCCGCTGTCGATCTTCCGGTCGCGGCAGTTCACCGCGGTCAACGTGGTGACCCTGTGCGTGTACGCGGCGTTCAGCGGCTTCTTCTTCCTCGCCGCGCTCCAGCTCCAGGTGGTCTCCGGCTATTCGGCGCTCGCCGCGGGGACGGCGCTGCTGCCGACCACCGTCCTGATGCTGCTGCTCTCGGCGAAGTCCGGCGAGCTGGGCGAGAAGACCGGGCCGCGGCTGCCGCTGACGGTCGGGCCGCTGCTGTGCGCGGCCGGGATGCTGCTGATGCTGCGGGTCGGCGAGGACCCCTCGTATCTGGCGGACGTCCTGCCCGCGATGCTCGTCCTCGGCCTCGGCATGACGACTCTGGTCGCGCCCCTCACGGCCACGGTGCTCGCCTCCGTCGACGTCTCCCGCGCGGGCCTGGCCAGCGGCATCAACAACGCGGCCGCCCGCGCGGCGGGGCTCATCGCGGTGGCCGCGCTGCCGCTGCTCGTGGGGATGGGCCCGGAGGCGTACCGTTCGGAGACGGAGTTCGACGCCACCTTCCGCCGTGCGATGCCGATCCTCGCGGGCGTGCTGGTGGTGGGCGCGGCCCTCGCCTGGTTCACCCTGCGCGCCCCGGCCGCGGCGCGGACCGCCGCGTGCCACCCCGAGTGCCGGGTCCACTGCGGGGTGGGGGCGCCGCCACTGGATCCCGGGGCGGAGGGGAAGGCACGGGACTGAGCCCCGGCCCGGGGCGCGCGTGCGGGCGCTCGCCGCGGCGGCCGCGGGCCGGTGGGAGGTCCTACCGGTGCAGCTCCGTGTACGCCTCTTCGCTGCTGTCGCGCAGGAACTGCCAGCAGCGCTCCTGCTCGTCCTTCTCGGCGATGTCGCCCGCCGCGCGGGCCAGGGCCGCGAGGCAGCGGAGGAAGCCGCGGTTGGGGCGGTGGGACCACGGGACGGGGCCGTGGCCCTTCCAGCCGGCGCGGCGGAGGGCGTCGAGGCCCCGGTGGTAGCCGGTGCGGGCGTAGGCGTACGACTCGATGACGCGGCCGGACTCGTAGGCGTCGTCGGCGAGCATGGCCCACGCGAGGGAGAAGGTGGGGTGCTTGCGGGCGACCTCCGCGGGGGCCAGGGACTCCTCGGCGAGGAGGCGGTAGGCGTCCTCGTTCTCGGGCAGGAGCGTCGGGCCGGGGCCGCCGAGCAGGTTCTGGTGGGTGTGCGTCGTCATGAGGGCAGTCTGCCACCGGACCGGCGCAAGCCGGCTTCCACGGAGCGGGACGGCGGCGCGGGTGGCCGGTGCCGCTCCTGGTCCTGGTCCTGGTCCTGGTCTTGGTCCTGGTCCTGGTCCTGGTCGTGGTGGTGCTCGGCTGCGCGGCGGCGGCCGTCCCCTACCGGGAGCGGGGACACCACTCAAGGGCCTGAACGACTGTCATTCGAACGCGTTTCCGTATGACGAAGACGGGATCTACATCTCGGGTCCGGTCGTGTCATGATGCGCTTGGGAGTGCGTGCGACGAAGCCCGCCTCCCGAGGGGACCGGGGCTCCCGTGCCGGACGAGCCGGAGGAGAGGAGCGGACCGCTACCCGGTGTTACGTATCGAGGAGACAGAAATGTCCACCTTCCCCGATGCCCCCGGAGCCGGTACGGTCGCCGACGCAGTCGCCGACGCGCCGAACCTCGACTTCGCGGGTACGACGCCGTACGAGGACTACGTCCAGGCGGACGTCCTGACCCACCTCCAGCACCTCCGCTCCGACGACCCGGGCGAGATGGTCTTCCTGGTCACCACCCAGGTCATGGAGCTGTGGTTCACCGTGATCGTCCACGAGTGGGAGACCGCGAGCCGCGCCCTGCGCCGGGACGACCTGCCCGTGGCCATGGACGCGCTCAAGCGCTCCGTGCGCGAGCTCGAAGCCCTCAACCACTCCTGGCGGCCGCTCGCCCAGCTCACCCCCGCCCAGTTCAACGCCTACCGCGGCGCGCTCGGCGAGGGCTCCGGCTTCCAGTCGGCGATGTACCGGCGGATGGAGTTCCTGCTCGGCGAGAAGTCGGCGTCCATGCTGGTGCCGCACCGCGGCGCGCCGCGCGTCCACTCCGAGCTGGAGAAGGCGCTCCAGGAGCCCAGCCTGTACGACGAGACGCTGCGGCTGCTCGCCCGCCGCGGGCTGCCCGTCCCGGCCGAGGTCCTCGACCGCGATCCGGCGCTGCGCTACGAGCCCTCCGCGGAGGTCGAGCGGATCTGGGCCGGGATCTACGCCGACCCCGACCAGAACGCCGAACTCGTGCGGCTCGGCGAGGCGTTGAGCGACGTAGCCGAGCTGGTGTGGCGCTGGCGCAACGACCACCTGGTCGCCACCCGGCGCGCGATGGGCGCCAAGACCGGCACCGGCGGCTCCGCGGGCGTGGCCTGGCTGGAGAAGCGGGCCCAGAAGAACGTGTTCCCCGAGCTGTGGACGGCGCGCAGCCATGTCTGAGAGCTACGCGGCCGTGCCGGCCATGTCTGAGAGCTACGCGGAGCGCGCACAGGCGCTGGACACCGCCGACGAACTGGCCAAGCACCGCGAGAAGTTCGCCCTCGACGAGGTCGTCTACCTGGACGGCAACTCGCTCGGCGCGCTGCCCGCTCACGTACCCGCCCGGATGGCCGACGTCATCACCCGGCAGTGGGGCGAGCTGCGCATCCGCTCCTGGGACGAGTCCGGCTGGTGGACCGCGCCCGAGCGGATCGGCGACCGGATCGCCCCGCTGGTCGGTGCCGCCGCAGGGCAGATCGTGGTCGGCGACTCGACCAGCGTGAACGTCTTCAAGGCGGTCGTGGCGGGCACCCGGCTGGCCGGTGATCCCCGCGACGGCCGTGACGAGATCCTCGTCGACGCGACGACCTTTCCCACGGACGGGTACATCGCCGAGTCGGCCGCGCGCCTCACGGGTCACCGGATCGTGCCCCTCGACCCGGCCGAGATGGCCGGCGCCGTGACCGACCGCACGGCACTCGCCCTGGTCAACCATGTCGACTACCGCACCGGCCGGCTCCAGGACCTGCCCGGTCTCACCGCCGCCCTCCACGAGGCGGGCGCGCTCGCCGTCTGGGACCTGTGCCACAGCGCGGGCGCGCTGCCGGTCGGCCTCGACGCGCACGGCGTGGACCTGGCCGTCGGCTGCACGTACAAGTACCTCAACGGCGGCCCCGGCGCGCCCGCGTACCTGTACGTCGCCGAGCGCCACCAGGGCCGCTTCGACTCGCCGCTGCCCGGCTGGAACTCGCACGCCGACCCGTTCGGCATGACCCCCGGCTACCGGGCCGCCGAAGGCGCGCTGCGCGGCCGGGTCGGCACGCCCGACATCCTGTCGATGCTGGCCCTGGAGGCGGCCCTGGAGGTCTGGGACGGGGTCGAGATCGAGGCCGTGCGCGCCAAGTCGCTGGCCCTGACGGACTTCTTCCTGGAGTGCGTACGGGCCTACGTCCCCGCCGGCCTGGTCGAGTCCGTGACGCCCGAGGCGCACGCGGAGCGGGGCAGCCAGGTCGCGCTGCGCTGCGCCGAGGCGCCGGCCGTGATGGCGGAGCTGATCCGGCGCGGCGTGGTGGGCGACCTGCGGCGCCCGGACATCCTGCGGTTCGGTTTCACGCCGCTGTACGTGGGCTTCGCGGACGCGGAGCGGGCGGCGCGGGTCCTCGCCGAGGTCCTCGCTTCCCAGGGCGCTTCCGAAGGCACCCCGCAGGGCTCTTCCGGGGGCTCTTCCCAGGGCGCTTCCCAGGACGGATGATCATCGGTTGATCGCCTGATCGGCGGGGGCCGTACTCCTGATACGGTCCCCGCAGGTCAGGCCAATCGGCCCCGTTCCAGGAGAGGTTGGAAGCAGCATGCCGGACCCCGCCGCGCGCGACGCCGCCGAAGAGGCATCGGCCTTCTCGCACCCGGCCGTCGCCCCGGACGCCTCCGCCGCCTACGGCGCGCACCCCGACCAGCTGGTCGACTTCTACGCGCCGCGCGACGGGCGGGAGCGCGCGCCGCTGGTCGTCGCGCTGCACGGCGGCGCCTGGCGCGCGCCGTACGACCGGCAGCACCTGACCCCGTTCGTGGACTTCCTCGCCCGGCGCGGCTTCGCCGTGGCCAGCGTCGAGTACCGGCGCGGCAGCGACATCCCCCGGCAGGGCGCCACGGGCCCGGTGGCCGGGCGCTGGCCGGAGACCTTCGACGACGTGGCCGCCGCGCTGGACGCGGTCGCCGACCTCGCCGCCGAGCACCTTCCGCAGGCCGACCCGCGCCGCCTCGTCCTCACCGGCCACTCCGCCGGCGGCCACCTCGCCCTCTGGGCCGCCGCCCGCCATGTCCTGCCCGCCGGCTCCCCGTGGCGTCTGCCGGCCCCGCCGGCCCTGCGCGGTGTCGTCGCCCTCGCCCCGATCGCGCACTTCGAGCGGGCGGTGGAGCTGGACGTCTGCGGCGGCGCGACGACCGAACTCCTGGGCGGAAACGCCGAGTTCGCCGCCCGAGCGGCCCTCGCCGACCCGGCCGTGCTGCTGCCCACCGGCATCGCCACGACCGTCGTCCAGGGCCGTGACGACATCGTCGTCCCGGCGGCCGTGGCGGAGGCGTACGTGGACGCGGCGGCGAAGGCCGGCGAGACCGTCGGCTTCACCCTGCTGGAAGACGTCGGCCACTTCCCGCTGATCGACCCGGCGGCGGACGCGTGCGCGGTGGTGGCGGAGGAGATCGCCCAGCTGGCCTGGTGACGGAGCTGGGGACGGGCTCGGTGACGGACCTGGTGGCGGGCTCGTGACGAACCTGGCGGCGGGCTCGGTGACGGACCTGGCGGCGGACGCGAGGCGCCTCGGGTAGTCCTCAAGGCGGACCCACGAGGATCCGCATCCAGCCGGACGCCCCCGCCCGCGCCCCACCCGTACGGTGGTCCGGTGACTTCGACCCGGACCCCCGAAACAAGCCGCAGCCCCGAGCTCCGCCTGACCCTGACGGCGCTCGGCGGTCTGCGCGCGGACCTCGTCACCGATGCCTTCGCCTACCGCCCGCTGCCCCGCATGGACGTGGAGCGCGGGCCGACCCGCTTCCTGCCGGAGCGGATACGGGCGCACGCGGGCCTGCTGCCGCACGCCGTCGTCGCGTTCACCGCGTTCTTCGTGTTCATGATGGGCTACCGGCGGGTCTTCGACGGGGTCGGCCCGATCGCGTTCGTCTACGCGTGCGTGCCGGCCGTGATCGTGCTCCTGACGCTCGTCCGTCCGGTCCTCGCGTTCTGGGCCTCGCTCGTCACCGCGCCCTTCATCGCCTACATGGGCGCGTACGGTGACGGCTGGCCCTGGGCGCCGAACTCGGTCCTCGCGCACCTCGCCGTCCTCGTCTTCGTCGCCCTGCGCACCCGCCCGCGCACCGCCGCGTGGATGTGGGTAGTCACCGCCGTGTACGCCGTGCTCGCCTCCGGGGCGCCCGGCGCCGCGTACGGCAACGACGGCCCGCAGGTCCTCTTCGTCGCCGCGCTGCTCCTGCTCGCCGTCTCGGTCCGCCAGGTCCGCCGCGAGGCGGCCCGCGAGGTCACCGCGCAGCAGTCGGTGACGGCGGTCGAGCGGTCGAAGCGGACGCTGCTCGAAGAGCGCACGACCATCGCCCGCGAGCTGCACGACGTCGTCGCGCACCACATGTCGGTGGTGGCGATCCAGGCCGAGGCCGCCCCGTACCGCGTGGAGAACCCGCCGCCGGAGCTGGAGCAGGCGTTCGTGACGATCCGTGAGAACGCGGTGGCCGCGCTGACCGAGCTGCGCCGCATCCTCGGGGTCGTACGGGCCGAGGACTACGAGGCGCCGGACGCGCCGCAGCCGACGCTCGCGGACCTGGACGGCCTGGCCGCCAACGTCCGGGAGGCCGGGCTCGACGTGGAGCGGACGGTGACGGGCGCGGTGCGCGAGCTGCCGCAGGGCGTGGAGCTGTCGGCGTACCGGATCGTGCAGGAGGCCCTGTCGAACGTGCTGCGGCACGCGCCGGGCGCCGCCGCGAAGGTGGAGCTGTCGTACGTCCTCGGCGGGCTCGGACTGCGGATCGCCAACGGCCCGGCGCGCGGTCTGGTCAAGCCGTCCCCGGGCGCCGGCCACGGCCTGACCGGCATGCGGGAGCGGGTGACCATGCTGAACGGCGAGATGACCGCCGAGGCGACCGCCGACGGCGGCTACGAGGTCACCGTCTTCATCCCCGTGCCCCGTGAGGAGCCCCAGCCGTGATCCGCGTCCTGATCGTCGACGACCAGATGATGGTCCGCGAGGGCTTCTCCGTCCTCCTGAACGCCATGCCGGACATCGAGGTCGTCGGCGAGGCCGTGAACGGCCGCGAGGCCGTCGCCCAGGTCGCCGCCCTCCGCCCCGACGTGGTCCTGATGGACATCCGCATGCCGGAGCTGAACGGCATCGACGCCACCCGCGAGATCGTCGCCGCCGACGCCGCCGCGAAGGTGCTCGTCCTGACCACCTTCGACCTGGACGAGTACGTGTACCAGGCGCTGCGCGCCGGAGCCTCCGGCTTCCTCCTCAAGGACGCCTCGGCGCGGCAGCTCGCGGAGGGCGTGCGGGTGGTCGCGGCCGGCGAGGCGCTGCTCGCGCCGACCGTGACGAAGCGGCTGATCAACGAGTTCGCGAAGTCGGCGGCGAGCGCGCCGCGACCGCCCGCGACGGCGCAGATCGGCGAGCTGACCGAGCGCGAGACGGAGGTCCTGGTGCTCATCGCGCAGGGCCTGTCGAACCAGGAGATCGCCGACCACCTCGTCGTCGCCGAGTCGACGATCAAGACGCATGTGAGCCGGATCCTGGTGAAGCTGGGCCTGCGGGACCGGACGCAGGCGGCCGTCTTCGCGTACGAGGCGAGGCTGGTGCAGGTCGGCGGCTAGCGGCGGTGATCAGCGGGTGATCAGCGGGTAGGGGAGGGGCATGGATTTCGACCCGTGGTCCCCGGAGTTCGTCGCCGACCCCTACCCGGCGTACGCGCGGCTGCGTGCCGCCGGCCGAGCCCACTGGTACGGCCCCACCCGGCAGTGGCTGATCCCGCACTACGAGGACGTGTCCGCGCTGCTCCGGGACCGCCGCCTGGGCCGTACCTACACCCATCGCTTCACGCACGAGGAGTTCGGCCGCCCGGCGCCGGACGCAGCCCACGAGCCGTTCCACACGCTCAACGACCACGGGCTGCTCGACCTGGAGGGCGCCGACCACACCCGGATCCGGCGGCTCGTGTCGAAGGCGTTCACGCCGAGGACGGTGGAGCGGCTCGCGCCGACCGTACGGCGCCTGGCCGGCGAGCTGGTCGGGGGACTGGTCGCGGACGGCGGCGGCGATCTGCTCGCGCGGGTCGCCGAGCCGCTGCCGGTGGCGGTGATCGCCGAGATGCTGGGCGTGACGGAGGACGACGAGGAACGGGCGCGGCTGCGGCCCTGGTCGGCGGACATCTGCGGGATGTTCGAGCTGAACCCGTCGGAGGAGACCGCCCGTCGGGCCGTCCGGGCCTCGATCGAGTTCTCCGACTACCTGCGGGAGTTGATCGCCCGGCGGCGGAAGGACCCGGGGGAGGATCTGATCTCGGGGCTGCTCGGTGTCGCGGAGTCGGCCGAAGGGGCGCTCACCGAGCAGGAGATGATCTCCACCTGCGTGCTGCTCCTCAACGCGGGCCACGAGGCGACCGTGAACGCCACGGTCAACGGCTGGTGGGCCCTGCTCAGCCGCGGGGTCCGCCCGGATCCGGCTCCCGAGGCTTTGTCCACAGCTGTGGACGAACTCCTGCGCTACGACACCCCGCTCCAGATGTTCGAGCGCTGGGTCCTCGACGACATCGAGCTCGGCGACGTCGTCATCCCGCGCGGCGCCGAGGTCGCCCTGCTCTTCGGCTCCGCGAACCGCGACCCCGCCCGCTTCGGCCCGGACGCCGGCAGGCTCGACCTCGCCCGCCCCGACAACCCGCACATCAGCTTCGGCGCCGGCATCCACTACTGCCTCGGCGCCCCGCTCGCCCGCCTCGAACTCACCGCTGTGTTCGGTGAGTTGCTGAGGCAGGCGCCACGGCTGCGGCTCGCCGCGGAGCCGGTGCGGAAGCCGGGCTACGTGATCCGGGGCTTCGAGGAGCTGCTGGTCGAGGTCTGACCGGCGCCGCGCGAACCGGCTCAGCACGCCCCCTCCAGGACCTGGCGGAGGCGGGCCGCGTATGCCTTCGGGTGGCTCGTGTTGCCGTTGTGGCCGCCCGGGAATTCCACCGGCTTGTGGCCGACGAGCTCGGCGAGGGAGACCGCGCAGGCGTGGTCGAAGACCGTGTGTGGGGTCGTGCGGCCGACGGCGGGGACTATGCGGGTGCCGGTGTTCGCCAGTGCGGTGGTGTCGAGCGTGTCGTGGACGACCGCAGTGAAGTCGTGGCGGATGAAGTGGTCGAAGTTGGCGATCCGCTGGGCGTTCATCGGCTGGGGCGTCAGGCCCGGCTCGGCGCCGGCGCCGGTGGGGTCGATGCCCAGGGTCCGGACGATCTCCGGCAGTACGGCGCCGAGACCTTCTTGGCGATACAGATCCTGGAGGGCGGTGAGCTCCCGCTCGTGCCGGGCGCGCTCCCGGTCGGGCAGCAGGCGCGGGGCGACGGGCTCGTGGGCGACGAGCGTGTGGACGAGTCCGGGGTGGCGCACGGCTGCGTGCAGCCCGATGACGGCTCCCAGGCTGCAGCCGAGCATGAGGGCGGGCGCGTCGGTGAGGGCGGCGAGGAGGTGCTGGACGTCGTCGGCGTGCTCGACGAGCGTCGCCCCGCGCTCCGGGGCGTCGAGCCGGCTGCGCGAGAGGCCGCGGCGGTCGTAGGTGATCACGCGGTAGGAGTGGGTGAGCCGGGCGACGAGGTCGGTGCTGCGGTCGGCGTCACCCTCCCCGCTCTGCGAGATCAGCAGCGTCGGGCCGGTGCCCCGGACCTGGTAGTACAGCACCGCCCCAGGAACGTCGAGTGTGCCGACGGTCGTGGTCGCGGCCTCGGTCATGGCCTCGGTCGTGGTCATGGTTCTCCCCCTTCGTGTGCGGCGGGCTTCGCGCCCGCCGGCCTCCTCGTCAACGTTATTCCATCCAACTCGATACATCAACCCCGATGTATCGGATGGGATGAATCGAGTTCGATGTATGTTGACGGGGTGAATGGAGCCGAACTCTTCCTGCTGGGCCGCCTCCTGATGAAGATCGGCGAGGACGCGCTGCCCGAGCCTCCCGGTGGCGAGGGCCGGTACGCCGGCAGCGCCCGGTTGGTCCTGATCGTCGCCGGCGACATCGCCGCCCACCCCGACAGCGCCGTCGGTGAGATCGCCGCCCGGACCGGTCTGCCGCAGAGCCAGGTGTCCACTGCCGTGGCCCGGCTGAAGGAGGCCGGATCGGTGCAGGCGGTGCCGGACCCCGCCGACCGGCGCCGGGTACTCGTGCGCCCGGCCGCGGAGGCGTCCGAGCGTGTGGCGGAGGTGCGGGCCACCCGGATCGAAGGCGCGCTCGCCGCGGCGCTGGGGTCCGACGACCCGCAGCGCCTGGGTGAGGTCACTCAGGCGCTGGAGGTACTGGCCCGCACGCTCATGCCCGAGTCCCCGGCCCGCTCCTGAGCCGTACGGCCTGCGCTCCTGACCCGCGTAGGCCCGTTGCCGGGCCGTGCGGGACGTACGGAACGACCTCAGCCCGCCATGTCCCGGCGGCGCAGCCCCGCCAGGCCCGCCGCGGTGAGCACCGTCGCCAGGGCCGTGAGGACGAGGACCGGCGTCCACGCCATGCCGCCGCCCGGCAGCTTCGGCAGATGCCCGAACGGGGACAGGTCCAGGGCGGCCTGCGGCAGGTCGAGCGCGGGCCCGATCCAGCCGAGGGCCAGGCACACCCCGGCCACGCCCCACGCGGCCGGGGCGGCCTTCGGGACCGCGCCCCACAGCAGCACCGCAAGCCCGGCGAGCGTCCACACGGCCGGGAGCTGGACGAGCGCCGCGCCCAGGATCGGGCCGAGCTCCCTGCCGTACGAGAGCGCGAGTCCGACCCCGCTCAGGAGCAGGATCAGCGCCGAACCGGCGAACGCGACCACCAGGTGCCCGGCCGCCCAGCGCAGCCGCCCGACGGGCGCGGCGAGCAGCGGTTCGGCGCGCTGCGAGGTCTCCTCGCCGTGCAGGCGCAGCACCGAACCGACCGCGAACAGCGCCGCGACCATGCCGAAGAGCCCGGCCATGGTGGCGAGGAAGGCGTCGGTGAGGACGCTCTGACCGCCCATCCGCTCGAAGATCTGCCGGGCCTGCTCGTTGTCGCCGACGATGTCGGCGGCGCCCTCGACCATCCCGCCGAAGACCAGTCCGCCGAGCAGGAAGCCGAGGGACCAGCCGAGCAGCGTGCCGCGCTGCAACCGCCAGGCCAGCGCGCCCGCCGTCGCGAGCCGTCCGTCGGCGGGTCCGGGCCGGGTGGGCAGGAAGCTCATGCCGACGTCGCGCCGGGCGGTCAGCCCGTACGCCAGGGCCGTCTGGACGAGGACGGCGGCGGCGATCAGCGCCGGTACCCACCACCGTTCCCCGTCCGCGTCGAAGGCGCGGACGTTCTCGGCCCAGCCGACGGGCGAGAGCCAGGTGAGGACGCTGTCGCCGTCGGCGGTGCCCGCGTCTCCGGCCGCCCGCAGGACGAAGGCGAGCCCGAGCAGCCCGGCCGTCAGCCCTTTGGCGAGCCGGGCGCTCTCGGTGAGCTGGGCGACGATCGCCGCCGTCGTCGCGAAGACCATGCCGGTCCCGCCGATGGCCAGGCCGAGCGCGAGGGCGCCGGCCGTGCCCTGCTTCGCCAGTCCGACCGTGACGATGAGCACCACGGCGGCGTTGGCGGTGAGCGCGGCGAGCAGCGCGGCCGTCAGCGGGGCCCGGCGGCCCACCGCGCCGGCGGACAGCAGCTCCTGACGGCCCGTCTCCTCCTCCTCGCGGGTGTGCCGGACGACGATGATCAGGCTCATCACGGCGGCGAGGACGGCCGCGAAGGTGCCGAAACGCCAGGCGACGAGACCGCCGAGGGAGTCGTCGAAGACCGGCCCGTAGAGCGAGCGCATCGAACTGTTCGCGGTCATCGACGCGGCGAGTTCGGCGCGCTGCGCGGCCGTCCCGTAGAGGCTCTGCAGCGAGCCCGCGCCGCTCGCCACCAGGCCGCCGGTGACCAGGGCCCAGACGGGCAGCATCAGCCGGTCGCGGCGCAGGGCGAGCCGGGTGAGGGTGGCGGTGCCCGCGAGGCTGACCCCAGTCGTGACGCCGCTCATGCCACTTCCTCCGCGGCGTAGTGGCGGAGGAACAGCTCCTCCAGGGTGGGCGGGGTGCTGGTGAGGCTCCGTACGCCGGACTCGGTGAGCGAGCGGAGGACGGCGTCGAGCTTGTCGGTGTCGACCTGGAGACGGATCCGCTGTCCCTGTACGTCGAGGCCGTGCACGCCCGGCAGGTGGGCCAGGCCGTTGGGCGGGCCCGCGAGTTCGGCGATCACGCTCGTACGGGTGAGGTGGCGCAGCTCGGCGAGCGAGCCGGACTCGACGGTGCGGCCCTTGCGGATGATGCTGACCCGGTCGCAGAGGGTCTCCACCTCGCTGAGGATGTGCGAGGAGAGGAGGACGGTCCGGCCGTGGGCGCGCGCCTCGGCGACGCACTCCTGGAACACCTCCTCCATCAGCGGGTCGAGCCCGGACGTCGGTTCGTCGAGCACGAGCAGGTCGACGTCGGAGGCGAAGGCCGCGACGAGGGCGACCTTCTGCCGGTTGCCCTTGGAGTACGTACGGCCCTTCTTCGTCGGGTCCAGTTCGAAGCGCTCGATCAGCTCGGCGCGCCGGGCCCGGTCGAGGCCGCCGCGCAGCCGCCCGTACAGGTCGATCACCTCGCCGCCGGAGAGGTTGCGCCAGAGCGTGACGTCACCGGGGACGTAGGCGATCCGCCGGTGCAGTTCGACGGCGTCGGCCCACGGGTCCCGGCCGAGGACGCGGGCGCCCCCGGAGTCGGCGCGCAGGAGCCCGAGGAGGACGCGGATGGTGGTGGACTTCCCGGAGCCGTTGGGGCCGAGGAAGCCGTGGACCTCACCGGTCTCGACGGTGAGGTCCAAGCCGTCCAGTGCGTGGGTGCGGCCGAACGACTTGTGGAGTCCGGCGACGCTGATTGCCTTCGTCATGCTTCAGAACGTACGCTGATTTCACAAACTTGTGAAGTTAAGGAACGACATAAACTTGGTCCCGTGAGCGAGGGGACGAGCGACGGGATGAGCGAGATGACGACGCCCGAGAGCAGGCCCGACGAGAGCAGGCCCGATGAGAGCAGGGCCGAGGCCGGCAGGGCCGGGGGCAGGGGCGGGCACAGCAGGGCCGGTGGCGGCGCGGCCGGTGACGACGAGGCGGTCTCCCGCTTCGTCGAGCGCTTCGCGGGCGAGATGACGGCGGCCGGTATGCAGCGCATGGCGAGCCGCGTCTTCGCGGCCCTGCTCGCCTCCGAGACGGCCTCGATGACCTCGGCCGAGCTCGCCGAACGGCTCCGGATCAGCCCGGCCGCCGTCTCCGGCGCGATCCGCTACCTCTCGCAGGTCAACATGGTCAGCCGGGAACGCGACCCCGGCACCCGCCGCGAGCGGTACGTGCTCCACAACGAGCTCTGGTACGAGACCTTCACCCGCCGCGACCAGGTCCTCACCCGCTGGGAGAAGGTTCTCGTCGAGGGCGCCGAGCTCCTGGGCCGCGACACCGCGGCGGGCCGCCGCACCGCCGAGACGGCCGAGTTCTTCGCGTTCCTGCACGGCGAGATGGCCGGGATCATGGACCGCTGGCGGGCCCACAAGGACGCCGAGAAGGCGGCGGAGAGGGTGGCCAGAGGCTGATGGAGAGGGCGGCGGACAGGGGAGAGGCGAAGGCGTCCGGGGCGGTTATCCCAGCGGAATGAGCGAGGCCGTTGGCGCCATCACCTCGGCGAACCTCTCCGTCTCCGCATCCAGGTACGCCTCCATGGGCCACAGCGCCCGGCCGTCCACCCACGGGACGACGACCGGCCGCCCGGTGGCGGACCGGTCCAGCCAGCCCCGCAGCTCCACCTCGCCGACGGGCGCGTCCGGGACGTCCACCGCCCGCAGCGGCAGCACCCCCTGGGGACGGGCGTCCGGCCCGCCGCCCGCGGGGAAGACCACGAGGAGCGGCCCGTTTCCGCGAGGGGTGCGCAGGAGCACGTACCGCTTCGGTACGAGGGCGGGGGCGGCCGCCGCGCGGGCGAAGAGGGCCGCGATGTGCCGGCCGGACGTCAGGAACCGGTAGCCGTACCAGCCGACCCCGACCAGCGCGATCGCCCCGGTCACCACGGGTTTGAAGGTCGGCTGGACCCACCACAGGGCGCCCATGGCGAGCGCCAGCAGCGCACTCAGCGCGATGGACGGCAGTCCGGACAGCCTCCGCAGACTGCGCACCCGCCACCACGGCACGCTCCGCGCGTCCGCCTCGGGGCGGCGGCGCCGGGGCTTCTTCCCGGAGGCGGTCTTCGGCGTCCAGGCGTACGGGGCGAGCAGGCCGTACGTGAGGTCGGAGGGCCTGGCCGTCGCGCGCACCGGGACCGGGACCGGGACCGGCGTCACGCCCTGCGGCTGGGACGGGACCGGCCGGACGAGCAGCCCGTCTTCGGCCGCGCGCCGGACGAGGCTGCGCCGGGCGTTCCGGCGCAGCACCGGCACCGCCCAGACCAGGGTGCCGCCACCCGGCTGGGCGAGCACCCCGCCGCGCGCCCGGTCGCCGCACCACCAGAGCACGCCGGTCGGGCCGGGCTGCGCCAGGTAGTGGCGCTGCTGGGCCGCGCGCAGGGTCAGCGGCCACGTCTCGCCGGTGGTCGGGTCGGTCAGGACCACGGTCGTCGGGTGCAGCCGCCCGCGCGGAGGTACCAGATCGGCCGGGTGGGCGGACCAGGGCCGGGCGGCCAGGACGCGGCGCATGCGGCGGGCGGTGACGAGGGTGCCGAGACCGACGGCGGCGACGAGCACGCCGAGCGTGAGGAGCCCGGGCCCCACCTGCTCGCTCCACACGCCGTCCGCCGACGCGGCGACCGTCCCTGCCCCGGCCACGGCCGCGACGACCCCGCCGGCCACCCAGCCGCGCGCCTGCGCCCCGTACCGGTCCAGCGCCGTCGCCGTCGCCGGCACGTCGAGCGCTCTCGCGCCCCCCGCCTCGTCCACGAAATCCCCCTGCAGATCGGTCCCCTGAGCCCCCCCGGAGGAGCCTAGACCCGCTCCGCCGGCACCGTCAGGCCCCAGGCCCCCTCCCGTACCGTCCAGGTCCGGCGGCGCACCGGCCCCGCGACCGCCGTGTCGGCGCGGTAACGGAAATCGGGGCCGGTGACGGTGAGGGTGCGGGCGGTGGTGTGCAGGGCCGGGGCGCCGGCCGGGATCAGGGTCAGCGCGGCCCGGCCGTCCACGGCGCGGGCCGTGAGGCACTCGACCGGGGTGCCGACGTCGCAGAGCAGCTCGCCGTCCGCCTCGATCCGCAGCCGGTGGGTGCGGACCGCGAGGGCCGTCGGGGCGGGCCGGACCAGGGTGCGGACGAGGGAGCGGCAGGTGTCCCAGACGGTGGGCGGCGCGGGCGCCGGCTCCCGGGCGGCGGGCACGTCGAGCCTGGTGAGGACGACGCCGTCGCTGTCGTCGACCAGCAGGTCGAGGCGGCGTACGGTCCCGTCGAGGACCGCCCGGGCGGCGGCGACCGTGTCGTGCGGCACGCCCAGCGCGCGGGCCGTCTCCAGCCCCTCGGGCGCGCCGATCGGGACCATCGCGACGGCGGTCGTGGACGCCGCGCCGCTCGGGTCCCGCTCGCGCTGGAGGAGGGTCACGGTGCGCAGCAGGGTGCGGTCGTCGCCGAGGACGACGGGGCGCCGGGAGCCGCGCCTGGACAGGGCCCGGGAGAATTCCTCCGCGGTGTCCGGCAGACAGATCTTCGCTTCCGCGCCCGCGGACAGCACATCTTTCGCGATCCGTACGGACTCGCCGTCCATTCGGCGGGCGACCGGGTCGACGATGACCAGCAGGTGGTCGTGATCCGACACCTCGGTCCTTCCTCGGGTAGTCTCTTTGTGCAAGAGCCCCTTGCGCTATTGCGCCAGGGGCTTCGTCTATTCCGGGGCACACCGGTGAGGCGGCGTCGGCCCCCTGACCTTGGTCTTGCCCCGCCCGGAAGGGGTGTACGCCTGTGCCCGCACTTGTGCTGCTCGGTGCTCAGTGGGGTGACGAGGGCAAGGGAAAGGCCACCGACCTGCTCGGTGGTTCCGTTGATTATGTGGTGCGCTACCAGGGCGGCAACAACGCCGGCCACACGGTCGTCGTAGGCGACCAGAAGTACGCGCTGCACCTCCTCCCCTCCGGCATCCTCTCCCCGGGATGCACCCCGGTCATCGGAAACGGCGTCGTCGTCGACCCGGCGGTCCTGCTCTCCGAGCTGAGCGGGCTGAACGAGCGCGGCGTCGACACCTCCAAGCTCCTGATCAGCGGCAACGCCCACCTGATCACGCCGTACAACGTCACCCTCGACAAGGTGACGGAACGGTTCCTCGGCAAGCGCAAGATCGGCACGACCGGCCGTGGCATCGGCCCGACGTACGCCGACAAGATCAACCGCGTCGGCATCCGGGTCCAGGACCTGTACGACGAGTCGATCCTCACCCAGAAGGTCGAGGCGGCACTCGAGGGCAAGAACCAGCTGCTCGCGAAGCTCTACAACCGCCGCGCCATCGAGGCCGCGCAGATCGTCGAGGAGATGCTCCAGTACGCGGAGCAGATCAAGCCGTTCGTCGCGGACACCACGCTGATCCTCAACCAGGCGCTCGACGACGACAAGGTCGTGCTCTTCGAGGGCGGCCAGGGCACCCTGCTCGACGTCGACCACGGCACGTACCCCTTCGTCACCTCCTCGAACCCGACCGCCGGCGGCGCCTGCACCGGCGCCGGCGTGGGCCCGACGAAGATCAGCCGCGTCATCGGCATCCTCAAGGCGTACACGACCCGCGTCGGCGCCGGCCCGTTCCCGACCGAGCTCTTCGACGAGGACGGCGAGGCCCTGCGCCGCATCGGTGGCGAGCGCGGTGTCACCACCGGCCGCGACCGCCGCTGCGGCTGGTTCGACGCGGTCATCGCCCGCTACGCGACCCGCGTCAACGGCCTGACCGACTTCTTCCTGACCAAGCTCGACGTGCTGACCGGCTGGGAGCAGATCCCGGTCTGCGTCGCGTACGAGATCGACGGCAAGCGCGTCGAGGAGCTGCCGTACTCGCAGACCGACTTCCACCACGCGAAGCCGATCTACGAGATGCTCCCGGGCTGGTCCGAGGACATCACCAAGGCCAAGACCTTCGCCGACCTGCCGAAGAACGCGCAGGCGTACGTGAAGGCCCTGGAGGACATGTCCGGCGCCCCGATCTCCGCGATCGGCGTGGGCCCGGGCCGCGACGAGACGATCGAGATCAACTCGTTCCTGTAGGCACGCGGAAGGGGCCCGCTCCCCGGTTCGGAAGAACCGGAACCACAGTGACGCTGCTCGCCGGCGTGGCCGGGATGGCGATGGCCGCCCTCTCCGGCTGCGTCGCC